>NZ_CAMVDO010000002.1 GCF_947166265.1 uncultured Fibrobacter sp.
TTTTGCTCCTCTTTTCGCCAAAAATCGCACCCCTCGCGGGTGCGTGAATTGAAACAGTCATTTTTTTTGCTCCTCTTTTCGCCAAAAATCGCACCCCTCGCGGGTGCGTGAATTGAAACTCGGTGCCGTGAATCTTGCGGTACATGTAGCTATCGCACCCCTCGCGGGTGCGTGAATTGAAACTGATGTGGGGTCTTTCGTGATAGCCGAAACTCATCGCACCCCTCGCGGGTGCGTGAATTGAAACAACGCATACTAATAGATAAAAGGACACACAACATCGCACCCCTCGCGGGTGCGTGAATTGAAACTGTCGGTAAAAAGAAAATGAGCGAATTAAAGGGATCGCACCCCTCGCGGGTGCGTGAATTGAAACCGACCAGGGCTATGAACTCGCCGCAAACGAGGATCGCACCCCTCGCGGGTGCGTGAATTGAAACAAAAATGGGGCGAACCTTGACGGCCTTTACAAATCGCACCCCTCGCGGGTGCGTGAATTGAAACAAGATCGAGCTTGACGAAGGCCGAGACCTCTAATCGCACCCCTCGCGGGTGCGTGAATTGAAACTTGTATGTCCACAAATCACGTTTCTGGAGCAGATCGCACCCCTCGCGGGTGCGTGAATTGAAACACGTCGATAGCCTTGAGGAATGCTGCCTTGAGATCGCACCCCTCGCGGGTGCGTGAATTGAAACCAGTTGTAGGCACGGCGTGCGGCAGCACAGGAATCGCACCCCTCGCGGGTGCGTGAATTGAAACAGCATAAACGGAAATAACCTTTTCAAAATTGGGATCGCACCCCTCGCGGGTGCGTGAATTGAAACTCAACGATTGGCAAAGTGGTGACGAAGTGACCATCGCACCCCTCGCGGGTGCGTGAATTGAAACAGGCATAACGACAGACAGGATCATCATAAACATATCGCACCCCTCGCGGGTGCGTGAATTGAAACTCCCACATCGACGCGGAATCGGCGTGGTAAAGATCGCACCCCTCGCGGGTGCGTGAATTGAAACTCTTTGCTGCTGACAAAGATGACGAACAAACTAATCGCACCCCTCGCGGGTGCGTGAATTGAAACACCCGTGCAATGCTGATCTCGATGATAATCAAATCGCACCCCTCGCGGGTGCGTGAATTGAAACGGTGTTACGCCTGAAGGATACGTCCACCTGTTATCGCACCCCTCGCGGGTGCGTGAATTATTTTCATGCGCCACTAAAGAAAGATAATGATGGACGGCTTTGCCGTCCGTGGCTGCATTCGGTCATATTTGCATACTATCACTTCGCAAATTTTATCCTGGACCATTTCCAGAACTCGCAATGAAACGCGAGGCGAGAGCAGTAGAAGCATTTGCAGGCTCTTTTGCCAAGCCGACGCAATCATTCACTCTGCGCAATGACATACGAAAAGGGGATTCTGACACACAAACATCTCCCTATTGACAAACAAATTTTAATTATATATATTAAATTCCGTTAATACGGAGTCAACATGCTTTTAGAGTTCTTGAAATCAAAATTTGGACCGGGAAAGCCCATTTTTACGGAAGATGCCGAACTACTCGGACTTTCGGCAGGGAATCTACGTCAACAATTCAAGAAACTTGTTGATTCCGGTGAACTTTTCCGTTATGAACCTGGAGTCTATTTTCTGCCGGACCACAAACACGAATATTACCCGATTTCGTCAAATATGGTTGCTGAATACAAGTACATTACCAATGGCGATGAAATCTACGGCTATTATTCGGGCTACACCTTCGCAAATCAACTTGGATTGTGCCTGCAGGTGCCGTATAAAGCCGAAATTGTCACAAATAATACAACAGCCATCGCACGCGAAGTTAAAGTAGGAAACATTCCGTTTTACATACGCCGTGCCAAGGTCGCCGTCACCAAAGAAAACCGCAACGTTCTTCAACTCCTAGATTTGCTAAAGGATGTAGAAGAATACACCGACTACTGCTGTGAAGAGGAAGCTCCCGACATCATTCGCAGGCATATTCTGCGTAACAAAATTCTCCGCGCCGACGTAGATAAATACATCGAAAGCTTTCCCCTAAAAACATACAAGTCTATCTACGATTTGAAGCTTTACGATGTACTTGCATAAAAAAACAACAGAAATGACAAACCCAGACTTGCTCGAAAGCGACAACAAGGGCGAGATCGTGCTTTATCAACCGGAAGGAGAAGTTCGATTGGAAGTGCGTGTTGAAAACGACACCGTGTGGCTTTCGGCAAATCAAATGGCGCGCCTTTTCGACAGAGATGAAAAAACACTTAGAAAGCATATCAACAATGTATTTTTAGAGGAAGTTGAAAAAGAAAACAACACGCATTTTTTGCGTGTTGATGGAGTTAAACAACCTGTAGCTTTTTACAGCCTAGATGTTATCATTTCCGTTGGTTATCGAGTTAAATCTGCAAATGGCATAAAATTCCGTCGCTGGGCAAACCAAGTTCTAAAGGACTACATGCTCAAGGGTTACGTAGTGAACCAGCGAATAATTGAAACAGGGATGCAGATTGCTAATCAGTTTCAAGAACAGCGGCAATTAATCGAAAATCAGGGTGCAGAAATTGTAGAATTAAAAAAATCGACAGAAAAGCGACTTTCGACCATTGAAAAACACATTGATTTCTTCGTTAGGGCCGCCCAAACTCCCACAGGAGGCATCCTTGCGACGGGAACCCGTTTTGACGGACTTGTATTGATCGCTGATTTAGTGAAATCTGCAAAGCGCTCAGTGGTGTTTATTGATCCGTTTGCGACTATCGAAATTTTGAAGTTTGCAGCAATTCGAGCAAAAGGAGTAAACGCAGTTATCTATTCCGCCCATATTACTCCTGAATTTAAAGCAGCCGTCACCTTGCATAATAAGCAATATCCAGGCTTAGATTTAAAAACGATGCGCACTATTCACGATCGATTCTTGCTTGTAGACGATACCGTTTACCACTTTGGGGCGTCATTCAAAGATATGGGCAATGAAATGACGGCGTTCAGCGTATTGAACTTTGTTACGCCCAAAGAAGTTATCGTCAAAATTCAGGAGAGTATGAAGGGAAGGTAAGCCAAGGCTTAACATTCTTTTCTGCAAGTAGCTTTCTACTTTTCCACAACAATCAGTTCCGCGGCACCTTGGCCCGGAAGCGGCTTGAAGATTTTCACGTTCGTCTGGGTGGCAGGGCCACCGAAGGCCTTCATTTCACACACGAACAGGTAATTCGTGCCAGCCACCACCTGCGTCGCGACACTCAGCGGCTTGAGTCCCAGGTAAGCGTAGTCCTTGGTCGCTTCGGCAAACACGGCGGAATCTTCTGCGGCAAGCGGGCGCTGTTCCGAGAACGCCCCCGTAAGAGCTTCTTCGGTCTTGCCGGTTGCAAGGTCCGCAAAGAATCCTTCGACTTCCTTCGTGGCAACCTCGGCGCCATTTTCAGCCGTAATTCGCTTGTTCGAAATTCCATAGGCGAGCGTCACGTTCGCGTTCGGTTCGAGCGTCTTGAGTTCTTCGGCAGACACCTTGCGGCCACCGCTGCCGTAGGTGCAGAACGGCACCACCACCTTTCCGCCCAGGTCGTTGGAATCGAGGAAGGTGTAGATCGGCGGGGCGAATGTTCCGAACATAATCGGGTAGCCCAGATAAACCGTATCGTACTTGGCAAGTTCCGGTTTCGCATTTTCAAGGGCAGGCCACTGCTTGCTTTCGCGCTGAGCCATTACCGCGGCAATCGTACTGTCGTAGGTAGAAGGGTAAGCCGTCACCAGCTTGAGTTCCACGGCATCGGCGTTCTTCGCCTTCGCAAAAATTTCCGCGAGTTTCTTGGTCGCACCGTTCTGCGAATAGTACACCACCACCGACTTGGGTGCCGGAGCAGCCACTTCGGCGGTTTCGGTTTTAGGTGCGGGCTTAGATTCCTGCTCGTTGCAAGCCGTAAGCATTGCAGACAAGCCAAACGCCGACACTGCGGCCAAAGTCAATTTGAAATTGCGAAACATCATCACCTCCATTCTGATAAGTTTATTCCTAATTTAGCAACAACGCCACCTCTTCGCAAGTACGCTCCTACAAACATTTCCCCTACAAAAAACACCTACCGAGCCCTTCGGCTCAGTAGGTTTCATGAGGCGAAAAATATTTGCCGTTCAGCGAAAATTATTCCGCAAAGAGGGCGGTCGAAAGATAACGGTCGCCGGTATCCGGGAGGAGTGCGACAATCGTCTTGCCCTTGTTTTCCGGACGCTTGGCGAGTTCCTTGGCGGCCCAGAGAGCAGCACCAGAAGAAATACCCACGAGCACGCCTTCCTTCTTGCCGATTTCGCGGCCAGCTTCGAAAGCGGCTTCGTTTTCGACAGCGATGACTTCGTCGTAAACCTTGGTGTTCAGGGTTTCAGGAACGAAGCCTGCGCCGATGCCCTGGATCTTGTGGGCGCCCGCAGTACCCTTGGTAAGCACCGGAGAGCTAGCCGGTTCAACAGCGATAACCTTCACGTTCGGATTCTTGGACTTGAGGTATTCACCCACGCCTGTCACCGTACCACCGGTACCGACACCGGCCACAAAAATATCAACTTTACCATCGGTGTCTTCCCAGATTTCAGGACCGGTGGTGGCCTTGTGGGCTGCCGGGTTTGCCGGGTTCACGAACTGACCCGGAATAAAGCTGTTCGGGATTTCCTTGGCGAGTTCATCGGCCTTTTCGATAGCGCCCTTCATGCCCTTGGCGCCTTCGGTCAGCACAAGTTCTGCGCCGTAAGCCTTCATAATCTGGCGGCGTTCCACGCTCATGGTTTCGGGCATCACGATGATGATGCGGTAGCCACGTGCTGCAGCGACAGATGCAAGACCGATACCGGTGTTGCCCGAAGTCGGTTCGATAATCACGGCACCCTTCTTGAGCTTACCGCTCTTTTCTGCTTCGTCAATCATCGCCTTTGCAATACGGTCCTTCACGGAACCGGCGGGGTTGAAGTATTCGAGCTTTCCAAGAATCTTGGCTCCGAGGCCTTCTTCGATATGGGTGAGTTCGAGAAGCGGGGTGTGACCGATAAGCTGGTCGGCAGAGGAATAAATCTTTGACATTTTGAAGTCCTTTTTGTTTTATGGAAAATTAGCTAAATCGTGCGTCAGATAACTTTCCCGTTTTTGTTTGACTCCAAATTAGAAGTTTATCCATACAAAAACAATAGGAAATACAGAAAACCACCCTAATTTTGCTTACATTTTACTTACTAATAGTTTTAAACTATAACTAGATGACGCAGAAAAGCTATAGAAAAGAAAGAAGGCCCTTCGACAAGCTCAGGGACCTTGGTGAAATCCGCTCTGGATCCCGTCGCTGCGCTCCAGGATGACTTTAGTAGTTGCGTCATCCTCGACCAAAGGGAGGTCGGACAGCACTTGGCAAGTGGACGCCTTTGGCGTCCGCAATTTCGGCTCAACCATGCCAGAATGTAAACATTCTGTCGCGGCGTTCGCCTTATATGCTTTTGTTGCCTTAGTGCGCATGGTCCTCGAAGGGGAGAATCCAGGGTGACTTTCTTAATTCACATCACGACTTCTGGGCGTTCGAATCGAGATGGATGCTCGCCTCGGAGCCCGACTGGTCGAGTCTGGTACGTTCGCTGTAAAGCTTTTCGGAAATATGCGTGAACGTCTCGACGATATCCGGGTCGAAATGCTTGCCCGCGCCTTCGGTAATGATCGCCATCGCCTTCTCGTAGGTAAACGGTTTCTTGTACACACGCTCGGCCACCAACGCATCGAACACGTCGGCCACGGCCATGATACGCGCCGAAAGCGGAATTTCTTCGCCCTTGATTCCCGTCGGGTAACCGGAACCGTCCCACTTTTCGTGGTGGTAGTGCGCCATATCAATCGATTCGTTCAGGTAGTTCGCATCGATCGTATTGCCAGCATCTTCCACCATCTTCGTAAGGATCTTCCACCCTTCGGTCGTATGGCTCTTCATAATGGAAAATTCTTCGTCGGTAAGCTTGCCCGGCTTGTTCAGAATCAAGTCGGAAACAGCGATCTTACCAATATCGTGGAGAGGTGCCGCACGCTTTAACTTGTGAACAAATTCATCGGTGAGCACGTCGGCGAACTTGCCTTCTTTCTTGAGCTGTTCGGCAAGCGCTTCCACATAGGCCGCCGTTTTCTTAATGTGATTACCGGTGCTCTTGTCGCGAGCTTCAACGACTTCAGCGAATTCCATAATAATCACTTCCTGCATCTTGCTGATTCGTTCCGCCTGCGCCTGCACTCGAGCAATAAAGTTGTACGTATCAGAGGCCATGGACGAAAGTGAATCGTAAAGGTTTCCGATTTCGTCGAACGAGCGTATCCCAAGGCCCACCACGCGGTCCGCAGCATTACGAATCTTGTCCAGGTTCACCTTTTCGGTATCCATGGTACTTGCAATCATCGTCGTCCCGGAGAACTTCATCGCAGCAAGCGCCATACGGTTCACCGGAATCACGATTCCGCGATTCACCAGTTCAATGACAATACTCATGATGATAATCGAAAGGCCAAAGAAGAGCGAGAGCATCTTGATAAAGAACATCGCTTCGTCCGACTTGATTTCATCCATCGAGATATCGGCCGCCGCATAGGCCACCGTCTTTCCGCTTGCATTCTTCAGCGGCGTATAGACGGTCAGCAACCAGCCAAACTTGTCATCCGAAACTATCGGTTCGATTTCGCCACCGGTAAGCAATGTCGGAAGGTACGGTTCGAACGACGGATCAAACGCTACCACGCTCCCCGGTTCGCTCCCGGGTTCGCCATCGGTATCCAAGTCAAACACCACATGGCAACCGTCCCGTTCAATCTTGTACACATAGAGGTATTTCGTCTGCGGGAAACTCGACCGGATTCCGTACAGCGCTTCTTCGATATCCTTGTACCCTTCGGCACTGTCCCCCACCGTCAGGAACTCATCGATACGGTCCGCATCGACCACGTGCGCCGCCGAATTGGTCACGCCCTTCGCAATAGCGACAAACCTCTTGATGGAGTTGTCACGATACAGGAAAAAGCCGATCGAACTTGCCAGGGCACCCAGCAGCACCTCAGCCACGATCACCATCACCACGACCTTGCGGAGCAGCGAATGTTTCACGTTCTTGTTCGCATCCCTATTGCTAGAATCGCGCAGGAACACCTGATTCAGATGGTTCTTGAGCCGCCTAGAAACAAAGCGGAAAATGAACATAGCAAGCACCACGACAGCGCCCTTGTCGAGCATGTCGATAATGATGTCCGCCAACAGCTGAGACGTAAACTTGCTATAGCCAAACACGTCGTTGAACGCGTGTGCGAACGGGGCCGTAATGCCCTGCCCAAAATTAAGCCCGTACAGGAAATAGGTAAACAGCGAACCGACTCCGCCACCAATCAGGGCGAACGTGAAAATGACGACAAACAGACGCGGAATATTCGTGAAGAAACGCTGATGATAAAAGAAGGTCGCCGCCACGGCAATCATAATGCTAATGACGCCGTAATACATTGTCTCGGGTTCAGAGATGCCGTTGATCGCATTGGAGCAGAATCCGACTATGACCGCCGGAAGGTTTCCGCCGAGCATTGCCGTAATGATCGTACCCGTACAGTCCAGGTAAAGCGGGATACCGAACATGATAGCAAGGCGCGAAGGAATAAGGTTCAACGCCAGACCTACCAGAATGAGAAGCACCGACGAAACCAGCGTCGGATGATTCCTTAGATCAATAAACTTCGTCATAGCACACCCACTTCACGGACTTACTTTACAATTTCCACGACCTTTTTATTGTTGGTGGCCCCCGTCACCACTGATACATCTCTCTTGTGCACTCCAAAATGCTTGGCCAGCAATTCACAGATGGCCTCGTTCGCCGCCCCGTCCACAGGGGGAGCCTTGACTTCCACCTTGTAGCTGCCGTCCGGCAGCTCCACCACGCTTTCGCGCTTGCTCCTCGCATGGACCTTGATATTTACTTTCATAGGGCATTCACCCGATTTAGGCCAGCACGTTCCCCACGGCCGGTTGTGCCGGTTGACGGAGGTCTTCGCGCATACGCTGGTCGTTTTCCATTGCCGAAAGAAGGTCTTCCTGCCCCTTGATAAGAGCACGGCAGCGGATGAAGTAGTTCGTACGGAGCTGCTTCAGCTGTTCGATTTCCATGCGGAGTTCTTCGGCTTCTTTCTTAGTCGTTTCCACCTCGCGGACCGCACGGGCCTTCGCTTCGGCAATAATAATTTCGGCTTCCTTTTCGGCTGTCGCCTTGACCTCGTCAACCGTCCGCTGCATGGTCACCACGGCGTCCTGGATTGTCTTTTCGATCTGGCGGTAGTAATTTACGCGCTCTTCGGCAACCTTAAGCCTTTCGGTCAGGTCGGTCTTGTCCCTGGACATCTGCTCGAAGGCACCAGCGGCCGTTTCTAAGAAGGCCTTGACCTCTTCGGGGTCGATTCCACCAAAATTTTTCTTGTGAAAAGTCTGATTGCGGATATCCAAAGGTGTAAGTTCCATACTAGACCTGCGAAAAAAATGAATTTGAGCGGTTCTTCCTACGAAAAATATAACAACTTCAAATCTTTGCGCACCTCAACACCAAAAAATAAGAATTAAAAAGTGCTAAAAGACATTTACATAATGTCACATTCTACTATATTTCATTTTACAATCGTATGTATAGGGCAGCAAAGTCATTTTGGAAAAAACAAGATACGCTGGAACGCAAGATGTTCTGGTCTTTCTTGCTCGTGGTTACCGTAACCGCGGCTTCTTCTGCAGCCTTTACCGTATTCGAAGGTCTCGGGATCGAAGCATCCCTCTGCAGTATCGGAACGGCTCTCATCTGCGCCATCGTCGCCATTATCGCCGTAAAGACATCGCTCTACAACCAGTGCTACCTAGTGATGTGCTGTATTTTGAGCTGTTTCTTGACCCCGATACTCTTCCTGTTCTGCGGCGGCATCACATGCGGTATGACCCTTTACTGCCTGGCATCCATCATCTTGATATCGTTTGCCTCGCGCGGAAGGCTCAAGACTCTCGCCTTCATCATTTCCATGATCGTCCAGATCGCAACGATCGCGGCTACATGGATTTACCCCGACATGGTGATTGTCACTCTGGACAGGGATGCCTCGTACATCGACTTTCTGTCGTCGCACATCATGGTGGGTCTTGCCATTTTCTCTATCGGTTCGCTTTCTGTCAGGGCCTATTCCCAGGAACGCGAAAAGACGGCGAAGCTCCTTGCCAAGCTGGATTTTCTCTCGATGCACGATTCGTTGACGGAGCTGTACAACCGGCGTTACCTGCTGAACTACCTTGAAAATTTCGTGTGGATGCGTAGAGGCGCCTTCTACCTTGCCATGCTCGACATCGACAATTTTAAACAAATTAACCTCAACTACGGACACGATTTCGGTGACGAAGTCATTTGCACCGTGGGCAAGGCGCTGCAGAAGTACGAAGACGAAATCGCAGGCGAATGCACCGCACGCTATGGCTGCGAAAAGTTCATTTACGTCATCAGCGCGGGTTCCGAAGTAGAGGCTTTCGCCAAGGTCGAGAACTTCCGCAAGACTGTCCGGCAGATTACCTTCGAAAAGCACCCGCAGGTATCCCTTACCATTAGCGGCGGGTTCGTTTCCTGCAACAGCCGTTTCTTTAACGACGTAAAGCAGATGCTTGCAAAAGTAGACGAGCTTCTCACTCACGCAAAGCAACAAGGGAAAAACCAAATCCGCAACATGGCGGATAACTAGTAGACAGTTCGTAGAGTTCAGTAGGCCCTTCGACAAGCTCAGGGACCTTAGAGTCTGTTCTAAATACTATATTTCAGCCATGTTCCTACCTTTACCAGACGACTTTCATGCGCACTTGCGCCAGGGCGACTTGATGCCCGGCTACGTGCGCGACCTCGTGCAACAATTCGGCCGTGCTATCATCATGCCGAACACCATTCCAGCCATGACTTCGGCCAAGGCAATCGCCGAATACAAGGCGCAAATCCTTGACGCGGCAAAGAGCGTACGTTCGGACTTCGTTCCGCTCATGACGTTCAAGCTGAACCCGAACTACACGGAGCAGGACCTCAAGGACATGATGGCCGTAGGAGTCGTCGCGGGCAAGTACTACCCCGCAGGCGTCACCACCAACAGCGCCGACGGCATCAGCGACTTCGAGGCGGTTTTTCCCGTAGTCGCGATGATGGAAAAGCTAGGGCTTACGCTGTGCGTTCACGGCGAAGAACCGGGGCAGTTCTGCCTGGACCGCGAACCGGCATTCATCAAGCGAGTCGAAACGCTCGCCGAAAAGTTTCCGAAACTGAAAATCGTATTCGAGCACCTGAGTTCCGCAAAATCGGTCGAGGCTGTCAAGCGACTCCCGGCGAACGTAGCGGCGACCATCACGGTGCATCACCTGATGATGACGCTCGATGACATCGTCGGGGACGCCCTCAGGCCGCACCATTTCTGCAAGCCGCTCCCGAAGCGGCCTGAAGACCGTGCCGCCATCCGCGAAGCCGCCTTCAGCGGCTCCCCCAAGTTCTTTCTCGGCACGGACTCCGCTCCGCACCAGCTGAGTAAAAAGGAATGTCCGTGCGGAGCGGCGGGCGTCTACAGCGCACCGGTGGCCCTACCGCTTCTGCTTCAGGAATTCGAACGCGCGGGCCATCTCGACAAACTCAGCGACTTTATCGCAGGCTTCGGCGCCGACTTCTACGGACTTCCGCGCACCACGCAGCAGATCGAGGTCGTCAAGGAACCGTGGACCGTTCCAAGCATCGTCAACGGAGTCGTTCCGCTCGCCGCAGGCCAGACACTCGACTGGAAAATCAAGTAAAAACATTTCCCGTCGCCGTTCGTCTCTATATTTTTACATATATTTACTCATAAACAGTAAGAAGGTGTTTTATGGGTTTCAATTTTAGGGGACTCGCATTCAAGCAGTCCATGATGATTCTAGTGGCGTTCACCGTCGTGTTCGGCCTTATTTTCGGCATCATGAGCTACCAGACCCAAAATATGCTCAACAAGATGACGATCGAAAACGGTGAAGAATCCAGCCGCGCGAACGTGAACTACATCGACAAGCTCTTCAATGCAGGCAAGCTCGTCGGTGACGATGTCGCAGCCACCCTCGGCAAGCGCAAGATGACAAAAGCGGAACTGGACGAATTCCTGTTTCAGTCTCTCACGAACGCCCGCAACCTCGTTCCCCAAATCGTGGCAGTCGTACTCGCCTACGAACCCGGCATGGGCCCAGAAACACCCAAGGGCGAATTCATGCGACTCGCCCGCTTTACCGACAACGAAATCAAGCTGATTACTGGCGCCAACTATCAGGACAAGGAATGGTACTATTCTACCAGGGACGGCAAGACCAGTCGCTGGCAGGAACCTTTCATTGGCGAATTCGTTCCCGAACCGATAGCCGTCTACACAGTCCCCATTTTCCGCACAAACGAAAAGGGCGAAGAAGTCCTTGCAGGTGTCCTTGCCGTAGACATGTCCATCGACTTCCTTAAAGAAACCATTACCGAAATTCCCATTTCAAACTCGGGATACGCCATCATCACCTCGGCTAAGAATGTGGCCGTCGCCTACCCCAAGAGCATCGCCCAGGGAAAGCGCAACCGAGAAATCACCGTCAAGGAAATTCGCGGAAAAAGTACCATCGACTTTGATAGACAGAACCGCGACAGCAGCGGACTTTTCCTAGGCACCATCGCCGGTGGCGAAGAATCTGCCGTTTATTATACCACCATCAAGGCCAACAACTGGACCTTCATGGTCGCGTGGCCCATCCAGAAATATCTGGAAGACCAGAGAGGCATGCGCAAGCTTTTCCTGGTGCTCGCGTTCGCCGGCTACGGTGGTATGCTCGTCATCATCTTGCTGATTTCTTTCCGAGTCGCAAAGCCACTCAAGGAGCTTGCCAAGGCAGCACGTAAACTGGGACTCGGAAACTTCAACGTTACCATTCCGCAAATCACCGGACACGACGAGGTTTCCGAATTTGCAGCCGCCTTCTCGAATATGCTGACCGAACTCAAGGACCATATCGAGAAACAGAAGGACATGAAGCGCATCGAGCGCGAACTCGATCTCGCCCGCAACATTCAACATTCCATGCTCCCCAGCAGCGAACACGAAGAAAATTCCGACGACGACCGTCACGAACTTTCACCGTTCCTGCTTCCGGCCAAGGAAGTCGGTGGTGACTTCTACGACTTCTTCAAGATCGACAACGACCATCTTTGCGTCGTGATCGGCGATGTGTCCGGAAAGGGCGTCGCCGCGGCACTTTTCATGATGGTAGCCCGAATCATTCTGCGCACCACGACCAAGAACCTGAAGTCCATTGTCGATGCGTTCAACAAGACGAACTTCGCCCTTGCAAAGCGCAACAAACTGAGCATGTTCGTCACCATCTGGGCGGGCATCATCGACTTGCGCACAGGACACATCGAATTCGCCTCGGCAGGCCATAACCCGCCCGCCGTTCGCCACAAGGACGGCACCGTCGAATTCATACCGAGCAAGTCGGGCATTGTCATGGCCGCCATGGAAGATACCATCTACAAGTTGCAGACCTTCGACCTCAAGACAGGCGACACCCTGTTCCTTTACACCGACGGCGTCACCGAAGCGACCAACCGCAACAACGTCCTGTTCGGCGACAACAGACTTCTCGAAATTCTTAGACAGGGCGGCGAAAAGACCCCTGCCGAAACATGCACCCTTGTCAAAAAAGAAATCGACAACTTTGTACAGGACGTTCCGCAATTCGACGACATCACTATGCTCACCGTCAAGTTCAACGGAAGCGATGAACCCGTCTGGGAGCGTTACGAAAAGACGATCGATGTCAGCGGCAATAACAAGGGTGAGCTGAAGACTTTTGTACAAGACATTCTTACACCAATGGATGGAGCAAAGAAAATGCAAATGCAAGACGCCTGGGACCGCTACGAAAAAATCGTAGACGTCATCCCGGAAAACCAGGATATTCTAACCGCATTCGTCGAGGGAATCCTTGCCCCCATGGAAGGTTCCATGAAGTCGCAGATGCAAATCAACATCGCCATCGATGAAATCTACAGCAACATCGTCAAGTTCTCGGGAGCGACCAAGGTAACCCTGATTGTAGAAATCCGCAAAGCAACGCTTACCGCAAGGCTCACCTTTATCGACGACGGCAAGCCCTACGACCCGATCATGCAGGCAGACCCCGACGTGACGCTCCCCGCCGAAGACCGCGAAATCGGAGGACTCGGAATCTTTATCGTGAAGAAAACGATGGATAGCGTCTGCTACCGTCGAAATGGCGACAAAAACGAACTCGCAATCACCAAGACCCTTTAAAATTTTTAAATTTAGGATAGAGGAAAAAAATATGCAGATTAACAAAATCACAGAAAACGACAAGTTGACGGTTGCCCTCGAAGGCCGCCTGGATACCCTGACTGCCCCGCAACTTGACGCCGAGATTCAAGGCAAGCTCGACGGAGTCAAGTCGCTCGTGTTCGACTTCAAGAAGCTCGAATACATTTCTTCTGCAGGCCTCCGCATTTTGCTCATGGCCCAGAAGGTGATGAACAAGCAGGGCACCATGGTCGTGAAGAACGCCAGCTCCGAGATCAAGGAAATCTTCGAAGTCACCGGATTCTGCGACATCCTGACGGTCGAATAATCTTCACCTATAAAAAAGCTTGGCCCGGCCTTACGACCGGGCTTTTTTCATATACTGTCGAAACTTAGTCTAGCTTTCCCTGATAAAGTTCCAGGAGCTTTCGCGAAAGGAGGCTGGTGTACTTTGCATTAGTTAGCGTGATACGCGCCTTTTCCAGATTGTTTTTCTGAGTCAGAAAATCCGTATAGGTGAGCGCGCCGGCATTCCTTTGTTCCTCGGCGACGGCAAGTGCCTCGCTTTCGGCCTCCACCTGAAGAAGCGCAGCCTTCCACTGCATATCGGCACTGACGGCGTTCAGATAAAGTTTCTCGACACTGTTTTCCAAGGTCTTCAAGTCTTCCCTAAGGCTCACCTGCGACTCGGTCTCGCTGACCTGCGCCTGCAGCACCTTGTTTTCCGTGGCACCGCCGTCAATAATCGGAATGTTGATTCCAAGCGAAATGGAATTCTGCCAGCCGTACTTGAGCTGATCCTTGTAGCCACCCGATTCCCACGCCTGCAACCCGGTGCTGGAATTGGCACCGAGCGTCACGGTAATGGAACTCCCCTTACCCGCCACCTGCGTATTCTTCTGGGCGGCACGCACCGAAATGCTGTCGGACTTGAGTCCGGGATGCGCCTTCTGCACGTCGGACTTAAGTTGTTCGTAAGACGGGAGTGCCTCGAGCGAGTCAGGGCTTTCGATACTCGATTCAGGAGCCGAGATCTGGAAATCGGCATCGCCATCCAGTTCCAGTAGCTGACGAAGGGTCGTCTTCGCCGTACTCACCGAAAGCTGCGCAGAAAGCTGCGACGTCTGCTTCTGCAGCACGTTGGACTGCGACTGCGTAAGGTCCTTCTTGGTAATGCTCCCCGCTTCGAAAAGCTTGCCGTAGTGTTCGAACTCCGCCTGCGCAAGTTCGACCGAGGCATCGGCGGTACGCAGGTTCTCGTTTGCCGCGAGGAGACTCATATAGGCGTTCAGAACACTTTCCTGAACAGAGCGTTCCGTCTGCTGGGTCGCATAGGCGGTCGCTTCTTTCGTAAGCGTCTTGGATTCCACGTTCAGGCTTGTCGCCCCACCATCCCACAGCGTATAGGAACCGGAGATTCCGAGGTTTAGGCGGTAATGGTCTTCGTTATCGACAAAAGGATGGTCAAAGAGCGTATTCTGGATGCTTGCACTCACGGTAGGGCCGCCGCTCGACTTCGCCTGCTTCACGGAAATTTCGGCAGACTGTTCACGGAGCTTCGCGGATTCCAGCTTGAGGCTTGCCTTCTTGGCTTGCTTAAGGCAATCTTCGAGGGTCCAGGAGTCCGCAGCGTAGGCCGCTACGGAACAGGCGAGGAGTCCAAGGAAAATAGCTTGCGTGTTATTCATGCTCTTTAGATGTTTACTTTCGTTTTACGGTTGCAACAAGATAAAAAAAAGACCTCCGGGGTAGGAAGTCTTTTTCGTGGACGGTACTGGATTTGAACCAGTGACCTCTGCCGTGTGAAAGCAGCGCTCTAAACCAACTGAGCTAACCGTCCGAGGTGCAGGCAAATATAGAAAAGAATTTTTCCGTTGTCAAGGGATTTTTAGAAATTACAAATACTTGTCCTCGGCGGCACGGAGAATCGTCAGGAACTCGGCCGGATCCTTGGAGGCGATCAGGTCCCTACGGACACCGCCGTCTGCCAAAAGCCTGCTGACCGACGAAAGCGCCTTAAGGTGCGGCCCTACCGTATTGCCGGGGCTTACAATCAGGATAATCAGGTATACCGGTTCGCCGTCGAACGAGGCAAAATCAAGTCCGCCCTCGATGGTAGCGGCGGCCATGCACATACGGTCCACGCAGTCAATCTTTGCGTGGGGAACAGCGAGTCCACAACCGATACCGGTGGAACGGCTCTGTTCGCGGGTCCATACGGCATCGAAGATTTCGCTACGGTGTTCCAATTTGTAGGCACTGCAGAGCGTATCCACGAGTTCGTTCAGGACTTCTTCCTTGGACGTGCTCTTGGAATTGATCAGAATGCAATTGTCGACAAACCTTTCGGAAAGACGCATGATTACTTCCTTTTGTAAATAACTATATAGATATTTAGCAAAATATTTGCCTTTCGGGCAAAAAATGACCATTTATAACGAAAAAAACATCAAAAATCGCTAAAAGCGGTTCAAAAACGCCAAAATTTCCATCTGGGAATGCAAATTTTCACCCTGTTCGAGAACCCGACGCATCACGGAGACGTCGATCTGCCCAGGAGCCTCGGAATGTCCGATTGCCCCGTAGGTGAGGTTCGCCCCCTCGTTCAACGACCAAAGGCGGCTTACCCTGCCGGTTTCGCCCATACCGAACGCGGCAAACATCTGGAACTTTTTCGAGAACTTCTTTGCGAACTTGTACAGGCGGTCGCAGTCTTCGTTGGAATTGCTCATGGCGGCAATCTTTAGCCCCTGGCCCCCCACGCGCTTGACATCTGCGGCGAAAGTTTCAAGTTCCATGTCACTGGGAATGCGAACAAAGTTGTGTTCCGAGATCAAGAGGCTCACTCCCCTGGGGCGCGCCAAGTCACTCAGCTGCTTGAAATCACACAGGCAGTCCCTTTCCAGGTCGAGCCATTCAGGCACCTGCTTTGCCGAAAGAATCTGCTGCCACAGGTCCAGGCGTTCCACGACGCGGGCATCGGCGAACTTGCCACCGTCGCGCTTTAGGCGGATGGTACCAATCTGCAACTTGTCCTTGACAACATTCCTCACCCTTTCCGAGAGGGCGGGCCACTCCGATTCGTCAAAGAAGTCGTAGCGGATTTCAAGGGCATCACAACAGTCCAGGTCAAGACGCACCGGATGAAAGAGGTCCTTTTCAGCGGCTTCGAGGACATCTGGCCCCACAAGCCCCACGAGGTATTTGCGAGAATCGGAAAGCATGGAATAAATATAGAATTTTCTACATTTGGGCCCGTCAGTTCAAGTATCAAGGAGTATCGAATGTCCTTTATCCAGGAACTTAAGCAAAAAGTGCTCGGCGGGTACGAAATCAACCGCGAAGAAGCCGTTAGACTTTTAAGTGAAAACCTCGACGAACTCTGCGCCGCCGCAAACGAAATCCGCGAAAAATTCCACGGAAACAACTTTGACTTCTGTTCCATCGTGAACGCCCGCAGCGGTCGCTGCTCCGAAAACTGCAAGTACTGCGCCCAGAGCAGCTACTACCACACCGGCGCCCCCGAATACAAACTCCTTAGCGCCGACGAAATCGTCGAAGACGCCAAGAAAAAGGAAGCCGCAGGCATTCCCCGCTACTCCATCGTCACGTCAGGTCGCACACTTTCAAACCGCGATGTCGAACAAATTAGCGACGCAATTCGCCGCCTCAAAAAAGAGACGAAACTTTCCGTGTGCCTTTCGGCAGGGCTTTTGAACAGGGAACAGTTCGACAAGCTGAAAGAAGCGGGACTCACCCGTTTCCACAACAACCTGGAAACCTACCGCAGGCATTTTCCGGACGTGTGCACCACGCACACCTACGACGACAAGATTGGCGCATTGCAGAACGCCCTCGCCGCAGGCCTTGAAATTTGCAGCGGCGGCATCATGGGACTCGGCGAAACCATGGAAGACCGAATCGACATGTGCCTGGACCTCCGCAAACTCGGCGTCAAGTCTACCCCGGTGAACGTGCTGAACGCCATTCCCGGAACTCCGTACGAAAGCCTCCCGAAGCTTACCAATGACGAATTCTGTCGCATCGTGGCGATTTATAGATTCATCAACCCGAAGGCATTTATCCGCCTCGCGGGTGGCCGCGGTGTCTTGGGCGACGACGGCAAGCGAGCCTTCCAGAGCGGCGCAAACGCAGCCATCACCGACGACATGCTCACGACCGCCGGCGTCAACAGTTGCAAGGACTTTGAGCTGGTGAAAGGCCTCGGATTCAAACCGCACGGATTCATTGAATAATTAAAAATGAAAAATTAAGAATGTCATCCTGAGCGTGGTTTGCTTCGACAAAGCTCAGCACAGGCTTAAGCTCACGCTTCGCAAGCTCGCTAACCTTATCAAGGTCCCTGAGCCTGCCGAAGGGCCTAAGTGAACGAAGTCGAAGGATCTCTAGTTGAAGTGGGTAGGGGGTTTTCGGCAAAAACTCCTTTGACAATCGGTATAGAAAAGACGATAATATATTGAATTTTCTAAATTGTACCCGAACAAAAAGGATTATCTATGGCCGATTGCAACGAAAAGAACGAAAAAGCCCCTTCCGAAATCATGAAGAAGGCTGAAGAATACCTTGCCTCCAAGCGCAAAATCTTCTTGTGGGGCGGTGTCGACGACGAAAGCGCCGAACGCATTGTTAAAGAACTTCTGTACCTGGATTCGCTCTCCCACGAAGACATCTATTTCTTCATCAACAGCCCGGGTGGCGTGATTTCCAGCGGCCTTGCCATTTACGACTGCATGAACGCAATCCAGAGCGACGTGGTTACGGTTTGCTGCGGTCAGGCAGCCTCGATGGGCGCCGTACTCTTGACCTCGGGTGCAAAGGGCAAGCGTTACGCCTGGCCGAACGCCCGCATCATGATTCACCAGCCGCTCATTCACGGTGAAATCGTCGCCCCCGCAAGCGATATCCAGATCCAAGCCGAAGAAATGCTCCGTATCCGTAACATCACGGGTAAGATTCTTGCCGAAACGTCTGGACACTCCATGGAAGAAATCGACCGCGACACCGAACGCGACAATTTCATGAGTGCCGAAGAAGCCAAGGCCTACGGTCTGGTCGACAAGGTCGAAAGCATCGTTTAGTTGGCCGCAAAAATAGACGGCCGCCAAATAGGATTACATCATGGGATTTTTTTCTGCCATCAAGAATGGCCTTGCCAAGACCCGCGACGCCCTGATGGGCGAACTCAAGGGAATTGTCGGTGCAGGCAAAATTACGGACGAGACTCTCGAAGATCTCGAAGAACACCTGATCAAGGCGGACGTAGGTGTAGAAGCCGCGTTCCTCTTGACCGATGCCCTTCGTGAACAGGCTCTCGGAAAGTCGCTTACCACCGAGCAGGTTCTCGACATTATGCGTAACGAAGCGGAACGCCTCTTGAAGGATCCGCCGCCGTTTACACTCAAAGGGAAGCCGCACGTGGTGCTCGTTATCGGCGTGAACGGTGCCGGAAAGACGACCACCATCGGTAAACTCGCCGCCCGCCTGAAAGACGAAGGCAAGAAGGTGATGATTGCCGCCTGTGACACGTTCCGTGCAGCAGCTATCGACCAGCTCGAAACCTGGGCCGAACGCAGCGGTGCCGAATTCGTGAAGCACCAGGAAGGTTCCGACCCTGCGGCAGTGGCATTCGACGCCTGCAATGCGGCGGTCGCCCGCGGCTGCGACGTGGTACTGATCGATACCGCCGGACGCCTGCACAATAAAGACTACCTGATGGAAGAACTCAAGAAGATTGTCCGCGTGATCAAGAAGGTAAGTCCGGAGATGCCGCACGATATGTGGCTAGTCATCGACGGCAACACCGGACAGAACACCATCAACCAGACGAAAATCTTCAACCAGAGCTTCCCGCTCACCGGCCTCGTAGTCACCAAGCTCGACGGCACGGCCCGTGGCGGCGCGGTACTTTCGATTGCAAGTTCGCTCCAGATTCCTATCCGCTGGATTGGCATGGGTGAACGCATCGACCAGTTGGTACCTTTCAGCAAGGCCGAATACGTGGAAGGCCTTTTCGAAAACGCCCTGGAAGAAAACGAGCAGTAATCAAGAGTTGTAGATATGTTGAGGGATAGGGATGTCGGAAAAATTTTTTCAGGCCCGCGTGTCATGCCGGACGCCTGTGCTGAGCGAAGTCGAAGCATGATCCGACATCTCCTTGTAGCCGCTTTGTTTTTTAGCGCGCTTTTCGGCATAGGCGGCTGTAGTGGCGAAGTCACTGTCGACCAGAAATTCGTGAACCTTTTCGTAGAACTCCGCATCGTCGAAAACACCTACGGCAAGGATTCCCCGACGGCGCGTCTACTGAGGCATGAAACCTTGAAAGCGGCCGGCTACACGAGCGAAGAATTTCTCGCCAAGACCGATGAAATTCTGAATGACGAACGCCAGTGGGTACCGTTTCAAAAGGCCGTGAACGCGCGCATCGATTCGCTTTTGCAGCAACCCGCCCCCTCACCGGAAAAAGAGGAAGAAAGAAAAGGAAAGGCGCCCACTCCGCCCATCAAAAAGAAACCGCCCCTGATGCCCGCGCATAAAGGGGGTGTTCCCTGATGAAGCGTACCTCATGGTTTTCCGCCCTTCTGCTTTTTATTCTACTTGGCATGGCTCCGACCGTTTTCGCGGCACCCGCCAAGAAGAACGCTGCTCCAGAAAAAAAATCCCTGGTGCACTGGATGGACTACACCCAGGCGCTTGAAAAGGCGAAGTCCGGTCCGAAGCTTATTTTTGTAGACTTGTATGCGGACTGGTGCGTCCCTTGCCGAATCATGGATGCAAACGTCTACAGCGACCCCACCGTCGCGGCCATCCTGAACACCCGCTTTTACGCGGTAAAGCTCGATGCCGATTCGCAGGATTCCATCATGTGCGACGGGCAAAAGAATACGGTGCAACGTTGCTATTTCGATGTGTGGGACCTGCATGCGCTTCCTGCGTTCGTGCTTGTCGCCCCCAAGGGCATGAGCATTCTTACCGTAACCGATTCCATGTCGCCGCAAGAGCTACAATACATGCTGTACCAGTTCCTTGAAAAGGAAAAGGAGTGGATGTCTCGATGAACGAACAATTCTTGTTCTATGTCCAGGTTGTTTTTTGGGCATTGCTTTTTCTGCTAGTACACTGCTACCTGCTTTTCCCGATGACGCTCCCGTTCGTGAGCGAAATTTTCAAGCGTCGCAAGTCCCCCGAAAAAGGCGACGTCGAACTCCCGACGGTCTCGATTCTGATTTCGGCCTATAACGAAGAAGCCGTTATCGAACGCAAGATTCAGAACATCCTGGAGCTGGACTACCCGAAAGAAAAACTCGAAGTGCTCATTGGCGATGACGGCTCGGCCGACAAGACCGCAGAAATCATCGCCCGATATGCCGACCAGGGAATTACGCTCGTCAAGGCTCCGAAAAATGCAGGAAAGGCGGCCATGCTCAACCGTCTGAACACGATTGCCAAAAACGACATTCTGCTTTTCTGCGACGCGAACACGATGTTTTTCCCGAACGTGGTCCGCAAGCTGGTGATTCCGTTCCAGGACAAGAAAATCGGCTGCGCCTGCGGGCACCTGATTCTTTCAGACAAAAGCGGCTCTACGCTTGGCCGCGGCGAAAGTTCCTACTGGGACCTGGAATCCGAAATCAAGAAATTCGAAGGTGTGCTCGACATGCTGATTGGCGGCAACGGTGCCCTCTACGCCATCCGCCGCGAACTGTACACGGAACTGCCGGTAAAGAAGAGCGTGATGGACGACTTCTTCGTAACGACCAAGGTGCTCGAAAAGGGCTACTACTGCACGTTTGTTACAAGCGCAATCGGTACCGAACAGACCTCCAAGGAATCGAGCGGAGAATTCCGCCGCAAGGTGCGTATCGGACGCGCGAACTTCAACTTTCTGTTCTCCTACCTGCCGTTGCTGAACCCGCTGCACCCCATGCTCGCGTACCTGTTCTTCTCGCACAAGATACTTCGCTGGTTCTCGCCGCATATTATGATATTACTCTTTGTCGCAAACGCGCTACTCCTTACGAGCGGACTCTTCTACCAGATTTTCTTTGGCGCCATGACCGTCGCCTTGCTGGTGGCAGCACTCAAGATTGTGCCGAGCGGATACTATTTCCTTTCGATGAACTACGCGATGCTCAAGGGATTTTTCATGGCGTTTAAGCCCGAAAAGAGTGGCGGCTGGGCACGCGAAGCTCGCAGCGACGAGTAGGAATTAAGAATTAAAAATGAAGAATAAAAATGTCATCCTGAGCGGAGTTCACAAAGGTCCCTGAGCGTGCCGAAGGGCCGAAGTGAATGAAGTCGATGGATCTCTAGTAAAATTGGAGCTATATTGTAGGTATGAAAAAATTTCTGACATCCATTCTGTTCGCCCTAGCGTTTGCCGCAGTACCGGCAAGTGCGTTCACCATGGACGTGCAGGGCGGCATCGTCAATCACGTAAGCGAACTCAAGAATTTCAACTTGAACGTGTACGGTCACCTATGGTATCCTATCGACCAGATGCTCTTTTTCGGCATCGGTTCGGGCTACCAGGAACTCGACAACGAAAGCCAGGTTCCCGTTTCAGGGAGCGTCTGGATTCGCCTGCCAATCGGAAGCCGCACCCTCCCGGTCTTTACGGGCGACTGGGGATACCTTATCGGTTCTAGGCACCAGATGTTCTGGCGCGCCGGCGGTGGCTTCGATATCAAGAACGGTGACTACTCCTCGATTATGCTCATGGGCGGCTACCAGTTCCTCGACAAAGAAGGAAAAGGATTCGCCTACGTGCAGGCGGGAATCCTGCTCGAAATCTAGCCGATTTCATTTCTCACTTTTTCAATATGCTCTGATGTCAATGAGCATATTTTTTTTATGTTTTCTGTTCCATTTCCCTCAAAAAATATACATTATAGATGTATACAACCATTTATAGGATCTTATGGCTTTCATTCGCGCAATTTTCTACTACTTGAGCATCGCCGTGTGCATTTTTATCATCGGTCTCCCCTACATGTTCTATAGGGGCGTCCTGTGTCACCGTTGGTCCGACAGCACTCGCATCTGCATTCCGTTCTTCAACACATTATTCAAGTTGGTCGGCATCAAGGTCAAAATCGAAGGCAAGGAAAACATTCCCGACCACAAGAAATTTGTCATTGTCGCAAATCACCAGAGCTTTTTGGACATCAACGTCATCTGGCCTTCCATCACGATCACCTCGTTCATCGCGAAGGCGGAACTCTGGAACATTCCCGTGTTCGGCTGGATTCTCAACAAAATCGGCTGCATTCCTGTTCACAGGAATCCGCGCAAGAACCTGGGCATGGGCACGACCGTGAAAAAGCGCCTTGAAAACAACATCACCATTTCGGTGTTCCCCGAAGGGCACCGCAGCGCCGACGGACACATGCTCCCGTTCCAGAACGGCATTTTCCGCATGGCAAAAGAAAACGGATTCCCGCTCTTGCCGGTAACGATTGTCGATAGCGGCAAGCGACTCGCCAAGACCAAGTGGGCGCAGACTCCGGGCGTGGTAAAGATTGTCGTCCACCCGTTGCAGACACCCGAAAGTTTCAGCGACAAGTCCGCCACACAATTGCGAGACGAAGTCCGCAACATGATTGAATCCGCACTGCCCTACAGGCAAGCAGAAAAGGAGGCTTAAGATGGCTCAGCATTTACCTAGCGAAGAACAGATTATTGCCATTTTGCGCGACGAACCGATGGTCGGTAGCCGCCTGCGCAGTGCCCTTGGCCTCCCTAAAAAGCAGAAGATGGCTTTCAAGCAGATGCTCGCCGACATGGTGGACCGCGGGCTATTGAAGCGTACCAGCCACAAGGAATACCAGCTGGGCGATGGCGAAACTGTCGAAGAAAAGCGCGAGAAACGCGTGAAGAAGATTGCGGAGCAGTACCCCGAAGACAACCGCCGTCCGGGTGCCCGTAGCCGTAGGCAAAACGACAAGCAGAACGAGACCCGCGTGAAGCGCGGTATTCTGCACCAGACGGGCGAAGAAGAATGGGAAGTGCACGAACTCGAAACCGGAAAGGTGTACGAGATGTGCCACCGCAGGCAGGCGCCGGGCAAGGAAGGCGAAACCATCAGCTTTACGCTGTACCCGCACCCGAAACTCAAGCATAGCTATTTGGCCAAGGTAGACCGCAGCGCCGAAGCGCTGAACATCAGCTGGGACGAAGTCAAGACGAAGTTCATGGAAGACGCGAACTTACCCAAAGACTTCAGCCCCGCCATCAAGAAGTATGTGGACAGCGTCAAGGAACCGTGCGGCAAGGATTTCAAGGGCCGCGTAGATTACAGGCAACTCACGATTCTCTGTATCGACCCCGATGGCGCCATGGACCATGACGACGCCATTAGCGTGGAACGCACCCCCAAGGGTGGCTACAGGCTGGGCGTGCATATCGCCGACGTGAGCTACTACGTGCCGGAAGGTTCCGAGCTCGACGAAGAAGCTTTGGAACGCAGCTACACGCAGTACCTGCCATGGACCGCCGTGCCGATGCTCCCGGAAAAACTTTCGAGCAACGTGTGCAGCTTGCACCAGGGTGTGGACCGCTGCGCATTCACCTGCATGATGGAACTCGATAAGCACGCGAACGTGCTCAGCTGGGATTTCCACCGCAGTATCGTGAAGATCACCAAGTCCATTACCTACGAGCAAGCGATGGAAATGATGAAAAACGGCGACGACGACATCAAGGCGCTCGCCGAGGTGACGGCGCTTTTGAAGCAGAACCGCACCAAGGACGGCCTGCTGGAATTCCAGAGCACCGAATTCGGCTGCAAGTTCAATGAGAAGGGCGAACCGGAAAAGATTTACCCGCGCGTAACCGACGAATCGAATTCGTGGGTGGAAGAATGCATGCTCATTGCAAACAACTGCTGCGCGAAGGAACTCAAGAAGCGAAAGCTCCAGGGCATTTACCGTATCCATGAAGCGCCGGATACCAAGGACATCATGGAACTGTACTACATGTACCCGGACCTGTTCAAGGATTCTCCGGTGATGTTGCGCGACCTGGGCAAGCCCCGCAGCGGCGACACGAACCTGAACCCGACGGCATTCAAGCTGTACGAACACTTGGTGAAGCGTGCCGCGGGCGACGAGACTTTGACCAACCGCATTCTGCGCAGCATGCAGAAGGCACATTACGACAGCAACAGCTTTGGCCACTTCGCCTTGAACTGGCAGGACTACGCACACTTCACCAGCCCGATTCGCCGTTACGCCGACTTGTGGTGTCACCGTGAACTTGCGCGCAAGGGTGCCGAAATTAACGCCGAGCGCAAGAACAGCGTGATTGAAGTCTGCGACTTGATTTCGGCAAATGAAGTCAAGAACCAGAAGACCGAACGCATCGCCATCAAGGTGTGCAGCTGCTGGATTTTGAAGAGTCACATTGGCGATGACTTCGAAGCTACGGTTTCGGGCATCGAGGAATGGGGCATCTACGTTTCTATCGCCGACCCGATTGCCGAAGGCCTGGTGCGTTTCCGCGATATCGCCGGTGACGACTTCTACGTATTCAACCCGGATCAGGGACTCGCCTTCGGCAAGAAGAGCGGGCGTACGTTCCGCCGCGGCGACAAGGTGCTGGTGCGCCTTTTGAGGGTGGACCCTCTGCGCGGTCAGGCGGACTTCAGCATTATCGAAAAACTCAGCAGCGAACCGAAGAAGCGCCGCCGTCAGGGAGAAGATGACCACCGCAACCGCGACGTTCGTGAACGCGCTGACCGCGCCGCCGCAGCGGAAGCCCTCGGTTACGTGAGCCAACCCGACGACTTTGACGATAATTTCGATGACGGCGTTCCGGAATTCGTTTCGGCTCACAGCCACATGAACCGTGGTGGTCGCGGAAAATCTCGCGGCGGCAGGTTTGATTCTGACGCCCCGAGCTTCGAGCGCCGCAGTTCTCGCAGAGGCGGACGCAACGACCGCAGCGACGACCGCGAAGGATTCCACGTGGCAAGCAAGCCGCGTAAGGGCGGCTCCCGCAAGGGCGCTGGCCGCAGCCAACGGAGAAGGTAAACGTACTAAATGTCCAACAGCAAACTCATCCTGTACGCATCTTACCAGACCGGGGAAAATCTTCCCGGGTATGTGCAGTTTGCGCTGAAGCACCTTGCCGAAACCGACTTTACCGTTGTGCTCCTTACAAACAAGCGTCCGCTTTCGGCAGAGACGATGTCGTTTCTGGAAGACAACGGAATCAAGCTCTACCTCACCGAAAATCACGGGTTCGATTTCGGAATGTGGCGCAGGTTCCTCAAGGATCTCGCGAACGGTCGCAACAACACCGCCGACCTGAACGGCATCACCCGCCTGCTGCTCGTCAACGATTCTATCGTCTACTTTCAGAATAACTTTGAAAAATTTATTCGCCATGCCGAAGCGAACAGTGCCGATGCCGTCTCGCTCACGCGAAACGACGAGATTCGCCCGCATCTGCAATCGTTTTTCCTGTACTTAAAGCAAGAGGCCCTGGGCGCCTTCTACCTGCATCTTTTGGAAACTCCAGAACAGGAAACCTTCTACGATGTGGTACACCGGCTAGAAATCGGAATGGCAAACGTTTTCGACGAGGCCGAAGTGCGAATGGCCTCCCTTTACAGCACAAGCCAGCGCACCATCTTCGCCTACCCGGAAATGATTGCGCAGGGTTGCGGCTTTATCAAGCGCAAGCTTTTGCAGCATCGGTTCGATTTCAAGGAAAAGGTACACTTTATCCGCCACGGCGCTTACGACGCACTGAATGCCGATTACCATCAAATTGTTGTTGATGCAGGCCTCGCCCCCGACTTCAAGGAGGAATGGCTTCCCAAGCCCATCGGAGGCGCTACATTCCAAGTTGCCGACAAGCTGTGGCAAAAATCATTCGATAAAATCGGATGGCCCCTGCTCCGCACCGCCATCAAGACAAAGTACAAGTTGCTCGGCAAGGAACTCGAAGGCGACGAGTACAAGTAGCTACCGTTAGGGAATCAACCCCATCCGGTATTTCAGTTTCAACACACGGGCTACCGATCTTTCTAGTCTTTCCAGATTCGCCTTATCCTGTAAGGCAAGCTCCAACAAGTACTTTTTCATTGCTGGAGCCTTAGCCGAATTGGTAATCAAGAAAATATCGTTTCCGGCATCAAAGGCGGCTTTCAGAACCTTCTTGAATTCCGTATCAGGGTAAGACTTGCTTTTCGCAAGTTCAGGGCCGCTAATCCAGCTCAAGAGCGTCGTTCCCCACAGGTGATCCGTCATCACGACGAGATCCTCGTCGAATTCGTGCGCCATATCGACAATTTTCTTTTCGAATACCGCCGGAGCATCGGAAATCTCCCGATAACGGACACTGCTCATCATGATTGCATGAACCTTGTTCGACAAGTCCTTGAACATTTGGATATTCTCGGCAACTCGTTTCTTGGAAGACCTGCTAAACGCCACCTGAACATCGCTGTCCTGTTCGCTGTCATAGCCCGGGAAATGCTTCAGGACGCAAGCCACTCCGCCCTGTTTCATTCCCTCTATAAAGGCCTCCACCCTGAAAACATTGGACAATCCTCCCCAGGAGCGCTTGTAACGTTCCATGAAAGAGACCTTTCCGTCAAACGTCAAGACAGGGTCTATCGCAGGCGCCAAGTTCAAATTGAAACCGGTTTCCTTAAGGGTTACGGCGATATCCCTTGCAATTGGCACAATATGTTCGGGTGGCATGTTTCGCATTTCTTGTGGTCCCGGAGTCTCACGCCACGTTGAATCAAAGCGACCCACACGGCTCACGTTTCCGCCTTCCTGATCGATAGAGACCAGTAGCGGAACCTTTATCCTCGAAGAAATTTTGCCCAAGTTTCTCTTGAACAATTTCATATCGGCAAGATGCGGACCCATCGCAAGAATTCCGCCGAGATTGTTTTCGGCAATCATTTCCGGAGAAGACATGTAGACCATAATCGTCTGACCGATCTTTTCCTCTAGCGTCAGGGAATTCCATAGTGCAAACAATTTCGGGGGCAAGTAGTTCGGATTGTTGTCGAACGAAACAACCGTCCCCATAGGCTCCGTTTTAGGCAAAGTCTCAGACTCTACAGCGGGGGTTCCGCACGCGAACGAAAAAAAAGTACATACCCCCCAAAGGAGTATGTACTTCATATTTGTCAAAATGGCGGGCACCTTTTACTTCACCGCAATCTTAGTCGCCTGTTGCTGCGAGCCTGCACGGACGCGGATCATATAGAGGCCGGACTTCGGAAGGTCAAGCATCAAGGCGTTCGATCCATTGAGAGCCTGAGCCGAAACGGTCGAGACTACGTGACCCTTCATATCCATCAGGTCGACGCGGGTCTTTTCGCCAGCGAGGCCTTCGGACACGTTGAACGAGACTTGCAGACGGTTTCCAAGACGGGTGGTACGCAGGCCATCGATCTTCTTTGTCACCACGGTACGTGCCGTCGGTGCAACGCGCACCGTAGCGGTCTTGACGCTAGACTTCAGGTAAACCGTCAGCGGAACATTTTCCTGCATTTCGGTCGTATTGCCGTCCACCGTTACATACACGCGGTAACCGAATGCCTTGACACCTTCGATACCGGCAAGTTTCAGGTAACCCACGCGGTCGCTCGAAGCGGACAGGGCAACCGTCCATTCCATTTCATCCGAAGATTCCTTGATGGACTTCGCCAAAGTCTTCTTGTTGTCAAGAATAGCGAAGTTCACATGGTCGCCCATGCTAGAAGGCGGCTCTTCGGCACTAAACGGATTGTTGCCCGCACCCAGGATGTTCCAGGCGTCCTGTCTGCCGTTCTTATCGGAAAGTACGGCCTGGAGTGTCCAGCGATCCTTAGTAGAAGCCTTCGCCAAGATGCGCTTTTCGAAGGCAACCGTATCGCCGGCTTCAGGAGCTTCGGATTCCAGAGCCGGTTCTTCGGCATTGAACACAGGAGCAGAAGAAACCATCCAGGTCATCTTCTTAGACACCTTTGCCCATACGGCTTCGTAAGGTTTCAGGTAGTGGACTTCCTCGTAGTCGGACGTCTGTGCGTTATAGCGCCAGAAGGTGACTTCCGACTGTTCGTCGAAGGCCTTGTCCGCATCCGGACGGTTCGAGAACAGGCTTACGTCCCAACCATAGGGGTTCGCCACCAGGTTCCAGCCGGTACTTACGCTATCGAGTTCCCACACGATATCTTCGCGTTCCTCTTCGAGGTCGGTGCGCAGCACCAAGGGACGAGCCTTCAGAGAGCTGTACCAGGCGCCACGTTCCTTGACGATTTCATCGCCCCTGTAGTAGCGCTTGTACTGCCAGAAGTCACCCGTACCCTGTTCGTCCCACCAGTAGAACACCTGGTCGTTATCCCACTTGAGGGCCGACGTATCGACCGCCGCAAGCGAAATCATCTGCCAGCTGTCCTTTGCAACCGAGGCAATCTGCGACTTGATCGAGAAGAATCCGTCGTATTCGTCAGATTCCTTTTCATCGCCAATCGTCACGACCACCCTGTAATCGCCAGGTTTCGTCACATGCAACACCACGTCATCGGCGTATCCCATCGCGACAGAATCGCCAAGCAGGGAGTCGAGAATCACCACATTGGTTGTCGTATCAATCAACTGCACCCTAGCAGAGGCCTTGCGGGTCACTTCGAATTCGCTTGCCTTGAAGCTCATCTGGACCGCATTGCCACTCTGGGCAAACGACTTTTCGACAAGGGTAATCGGAGTCTTGTTGCTCTTGCCAAAGAAGGGCACCAGAACCACATCTTCCATATTGCCCGGCAACTGAGAGCCTTCCGTCAGCTTCGCCACGATCTTTTCGCCACGGAACATCAGGAGAGAATCAAGCATGAAGCTCGAATCCGGAGCGGTACGCAGCGTCCAGTCGAAGCTTACGATGTCTTCCGGCAGGAGCATCGTGCCCCTGTTGTTGAAGTTATGGACAACTTCCTTGCCATCCCTGTTCTCGACGAACATCACCTTATCCTTATCATGTTCGACAGAGATGCGGGTGAAGTAGCCAGCGCAATCTTCCACATTCTGGCTCCAGCGAGCGTAAAGCGGAACCTTCGTCGTTTCATCCAGATTCGGATAGGCGGTATAGATTTCGTTTGCAAGGTTGTCGTTCATGGTCGTGTAGAGCGACTTGCTCTTGGAAGAGACGCTCCAGCCGGCAAGGCAACGGTTTGCGCTATAGACGACAGCCGGAAGAACAGCATGTTCGCTTGCGGTCACATCGTCTTCTGCAACCCAGTCATCACCATAGAACAATTTTTCCTTAGACGTTTCCTTCGAATCGACATTGAACACCAGGTGGAATCCGATGTACTTGGCGATAACGCTGAACGTAACCTTCTTCGGCATTTCGTTAAGCATTCCGACAAAGTCATTCTCGGTCGTATCGGCGCCCGTAGAGGTCTTCCAAATCAAGGGCTTTTCACCCATCAGGAGCCAAGCCGGATCCGATTCGAAGTGAGCGATGACCATCAGTTCGTCGTCCGTGACGGACGGAACCTTCATGCCCTTTTCGCCGACCACATAGGTGAACGTCGAATCACCCACCTTCTGGACAATCGAGAGCGTACCCTGTTTCAGGCTCTTCGACACGATCTGCTTCGTTTCGACCGTAGCGGATTCCCACACGGCATAGAGCACCGGAGTACGAACCTGAGTGAAGTCCATACCGTAGCGTTCCTGAATGTTGGACCAATCCAGGTTGCCACCAAGAGATTCTTCCATCAAGCCCGTTTCAAGCAGTTTTTCATACGCCTTTTCGTAAGCTTCTTCAAAGGCGTCGTCGAACGTGGTAAAGGCCTGTTCGGGATTCGCCTTCTTGTTGAAGCTCCAACCGGCGAGCTTGGCGTCGGCACGGTAGATTCCCGTGGGAAGTTCCTGTCCATAGGCGCTTGCCGTCCACTTGAATTCGCGGAAGTCGCGACCGAAGAACACGTTCTTGCCCTTCGCATTCACGTCGAGAGCGAATTCGATAGCGTCGATCACGTTCATGGCGCGGAGTCTTACGTCGGACTTGAAGTTGAATTCGTCACCCGAGGCAAGGTAGCCCACCGGATTTTCACTATCCAGAGGCAGAACGCTAATGGCGTGGTACCTGGCCTTTTCAGAGCTCTGCTTGAATTCGACCGTAAAGAGGAGGTCACTTTCGGCAGGAACCTCAAGCGTACGGCTTCCGTCAATCACATACTCGTTGGAGCCGAATCCGGCGGCGCCGTTTGCGAGCACGAACGAACCTTCGGAAGCCCTGTTCGCCATCGACACCGTGTAAGTCGGCCTATTGTTCACCGTCTTCCACACGGCATAGAGCGTATCCGGCGTATCGAAGGATTCGCGGGATTCGACATGCTTCTTGAACGCGGCGATAAAGGCTTCGTCTACAGAGGCATACACGCCTTCTTCAGCTACACCCGGGAGCGGTCTCAGCGACCAGCCCGCAAGCTTAGCATCGGTGCGGTACACGTTTACAGGAAGAGCCTCGCCGAATTCAACATCGGCAATGTTCCAGTCGCGTACAAAGTCCTTGCCGTAGAACACCGCAGCATCACCTGCGTTCATGGCAAACACAACACCTACGCTCTTGACCGTCACATCGGCATGCAAGACAGTATTTACGTCAAAGCGGTATTCCGTGTTGTCCAGCAGGTAGCCGTAGCTGTCGCCCGATTCATCGAGCAGGCTTGCCGCATACAGGTTGTATCCGCGACCAATGCTGTAAGATACCTTGAGCATCAGGTCAGAGGCCTTGGGCACGTTGATGGTTACCCCAGGTTCAACCACATAGCTATTGTAAGCGTCGCTCACCGTAAACACGGCTTCTTCAGTGGCATTATCAGACGAAAGTGTCACGTAAGCCGGAGCGCAGGTTTCATCTGCTTCAGGAGTCGTCCATACGGCGTAGAGTTTCTTCGGCTTTACGTCGAGAGCCTTGTAAGCCACGATAAAGTCCGTATCGAGCTTAGTGAACACATTCTCTTCAGAGGCGGTCGACTCGAAGGCGTAACCGACCAGGCACTTATCCGTCTGGTAAATCGAGGTCGGGAATTCACGAGCAAGTTCTTCGTCGCCAAGGTCATACGTTTTCTTAGCAAACCAGTTCGTGCCGTAGAACACGGTATCGGCCGATTCTGCGTTCACATCGAAGGCGAACTTGTAGACATCGGCAGCCATATTCACGCTCACGACAGTAGATGCCGTAAATTCATACACACCACCATTCGCAACGGAATCCTTCAGCACCACACCCATGGCATCGGTCCAGCTGAGTTTCAGCGGTTTGCCGCTTGCAACGGTGTACTGGTAGTCAGCCACGAAGCTCATGCTGAATTCGAGGTTTTCAACAGCGGGGATTTCAAGACCCGTCGAACCGATTTCATACGAGCCACCGAAACCAGATACCGACTGCGAGAGCGTAAGGACACCCACATTCGTACCAGCCGAGGTAACCGTGTAGGTTCCGGTTTCGTCGTCTGCGGTCCACACGGCATACAAGGTGTCGAGCGTTTCGGATTCTTCGCGGCTTGCCGCAAACTCCTTATACGCACTCACGAAGTCGTTGTCGTAGGCGGTGTAAGCAACGGTTGCATCCCTGGTGAATGCAAAGCCCGCAAGCTTCTTACCCGTGCGGTAGATCTTCGTCGGGAAAGCATCACCGTAGCTAGCCACGGTCCAGTTCAGTCCTTCGAAATCGTTCGAGAAGAACACGTTTGCACCATTTGCATTCAAGTCGTAGGCAAATTCGACGACAGAGAAGTCCGTTTCAGCCTTCAGTCTCACGCTTTCGCCAAAGCCGTACTTAGCACCGTCTTCGAGCTGTTCGAGCATAATGTCGTCAACACCGTTCGAGGCAAGCACCTCGATAGCGTTATTGTAGCTATAGGCTCCGTTCGCTTCGAAGTGAACCGCAAACTTGAGGTCTTCGCCCGCAGGAACCGTGAAGGAGCCATCCAGTTCATACACAGCCTTGATATCGCCCACGGCGTTCGTCAAGACGAACTTGCCTTCTTCGGCAGTGTTTTCGACGGTCACCGTGTAATTTTCACGATCACCCGAACATTCATCCCACACGGCGTAAAGCGTCATGGGCGAGCTGAATTCACCTTCCTTGAAGGCCTTCATAAAGTCATCATCCAATTCGCGGTAAGCCGTCGTAGCGTTTTCAGCGTCAAAGGCAAAGCCCGCGAGGCACTTGTCGGTGCGGTACAGCGACATCGGGAACTGACGGGTTTCGGCAGAGGCCATGTCGTAGGTATTTTCGGCGACCCAATTTTCACCGTAGAACACCGTAGCGTCACCCGAGTTCGTATTGAAGGCAAACTCGTAGACATCGCCAGAGACATTCGCCTTGACAAACACATCGCCTGTCATGCTGAAGGTGCCGCCGTTTGTGATCGTACCCACAATGGACTGCTCGTCATCGGAATCCAGAAGAATGAGCGGCTTCGTCACCGAGGCAAGCGTATGTTCCAGATTTACAACGAAATAGGCGTTGAATTCAAGATCGCTTTCGGCAGGAACCTTGAGTCCGTCTTCACCGATTGCATACCCGAGAGAATCTCCGAGCACCCACTGGGCAACCGTCAGGTCGCCGGCATCAAGACTCTTCGATGCAATCGTGTAAGTGGCGCGTTCAGGTTCGGTCTTCCACACAGCGTAAAGCTTTGTCGGAGCCGTTTCCTGATCGGCGTAGGCCGCCATGAAGTCCTTATCGAACTTCGTGAACACACCTTCTTCGGAATCGTCATCGAGTGCCGCAAAGGCCCAGCCCGCAAGCACGGCGCCAGTGCGGTAGATCCCTGCAGTCGGGAGCGCGGCATCGTCTCTGTAGCCGGCATCAGATTTCCAGGTTCCCGTATAATCCTTGCCGTAGAACACGTCATTTGCGTTCACGTCGAGAGCGAATTCCACAGACTTCGGCGTTACAGCGGCATAGAGTTCGGCATTGCGCGTAAAGGTAGCGACATCGCCATTACCAATCGTTTCGGTCGTCTTGCCCATTGTGATGGTAATATCCTTATCGCTGTAATCTTCGTAGGCGCTACCGGCAGTAAATGCAACACTGAATTCGAGATCCACATCGGGCACCTTCAGAGAGCTGAGAGCGTTCACCGCAAAGGTGTTACCCGCATTCGTCAGGGTGTACACGCCTTCGATATCGGCGTTACCCGAAGCAATCGTCACGTAATCCTGTTCGCAATCATACCACACGGCATAGAGCTTCATCGGCTTCGTTTCCAGAGCCTTGTAGGCTTCGGCAAAGTATTCCGAAGAAGCAATGGAGTTTCTAGCCTCGTCAGGATCCGTTTCCGTCGGCGAAATGGCATAGCCAGCAAGGCACTTGTCATCCGAGCGGTAAATCGAATGCGGGAAGCTGAAGTCTTCGTCTTCGTTGGACAGGTCGTAAGTCTTGGAGTCAAACCACCCTGTTCCGTAGAACACCGTAGCGTTGCCCGCGTTCACGTCGAAGGCGAATTCATAGATTTCGGCAGAAGCATCCACTGCGATGACAATCTTACCGGCAGTCACAAGTTCGTCCGTAACCGTGAAGGTTCCGCCGTTTTCAACAGAGGCAACCACATTGCCAAGGCCATCCATGAACTTGATGGGCTGTTCGTCGGCAATGGCGTAGCCATCCTTGAGTTCGAAATTCACCGCAAATTCGAGGTTTTCTACGGCAGGAATTTCAAGACCGGATTCATCGACAGTGTAAATCTCGTCTTGTCCGGCGACAGACAATTCAAGAGTCAGCTCACCCGCATCGAGGTTCGTAGCGGTCACCAGGTAGGTTTCCGGAGCAACCGCATCCGACCACACCGCGTAAAGTTTCTGACTATGACGGTTGATGTTTTCACCATTTTCGGCGTAGAACGCCGCATAAGCTTCTACGAAATCATCGTCATAAGCGGTAAAGCCTTCGGTTGCCGTTGCAGTAAGTGCCCAGCCCACCAGTTTCATGTCGGTGCGGTAAATCTTTGCAGGCAAGGCCGCATCGCGTTCTGCGGCAGTCCATTCGAAGTCGTTCGGGAAGAACAGCTTCACGCCGCTAGCAACGTTCAGGTCGTAGTCGAATTCAGGATAGGTCAGCAGGGCCTTCATCTTCGTATTCTGCGTAAAGGTGTAGGCACCGTGGTCGTAGTTCAGGTCAGAACCATCTGCAGCAGAGAAGAGCTTTTCGCCTTCATAGCCAAAGGCTTCGTTCACGCGGAATTCCCAGGTGAACTTCACGTCTTCGGCAGCCGGAATCGAGAGCGGATGATCCTTATCCAGCGTGTATTCGACAGAGTTGTCGCCCGCAGCGTTTGTTAAGGTGAACGAACCTTCCACCACCGGGTTCATGACAGACACGACATAAACTTCGGGTTCCGTTTCGCATTCACCCCACACGGCGTAGACCGTTACAGGAGATTCGTAATTTCCGTTCCTGAACGCCGCCAAGAAATCGGTATTGATTTCCCTATAAGTGACCGTCGGGTTTTCAGCTTCGAAAGCGAAACCATCCAGGCACTTGTCGGTGCGGTACAGCGAAGTCGGGAAAGCAATCTCGGATGCGGACATGTCGTAGCGGATACTAGTTATCCAGGCCTCGCCATAGAACACGGCTGCATCACCGGCGTTAGCGTCAAAGACCACTTCGTATTCACCCGAGGAGGTGTTCGCCTTAATCGTGGTGTTATCCTGGATTTCGAACACACCGCCATTTGCAATGGACTTCGAAGGCGTTTCAGAACCATCCAGGTAGAGATCGAGCGGCTTTGTAAGCGCAGCGAGCGAATAGCCCTCATTCGCCACAAAGTAGGCCTTGAATTCAAGTCCACTTTCGGCAGGAACCGTGAGGCCATTTTCGGAAACCGCATAGCCGATGGAATCTTCGCCGACAATCTGAGAAACCACAAGGCTACCTTCGTCGAGGCTTCCCGAGGCAATCGTGTAAGTGGCGCGTTCAGTTTCTGTCTTCCACACGGCATACAGCGTTGCCAGAGCCGTTTCCTGTTCGGCGTAAGCGGCTGCGTAGGCCGCCATGAAGTCCTTGTCGAACTTCGTGAACATGCCTTCTTCGGAATTGTCGGCGAGTGCCGTAAAGGCCCAACCGGCAAGGACTGCGTCGGTACGGTAGAGTCCTTCGGTCGGAAGCGGAGCTTCGCCATCGAAGTCGACATTCTTGGAACTCCAGGAGCCCGTATAATCCTTACCGTAGAAGACGTTTGCACTACCCGCATTTGCATCGAGGGCAATTACCACGGTCTTCGGCGTTACAGAAGCGCTCAACTGAGCATCAACCGTAAACAGGTAATGATCGTCATTGCCAAAATAGGCCGTTTTGCTACCCATCTTGACACCGATGATTCCGGAATCATAATCCTTATAGAGGTCACCCGAAACGAATGCCACCCTGAAGCTCAGATCTTCGGCAACAGGTACCGTCACAGGGGCATCCGCAGAAACCACGTAGTCGTTTTTCGCATCCGTTAAGGTGAAATTACCTTCGGCAGCCGTATTGGCCGAGGCAACCGTCACACTCGTCTGGTCGCAATCTTCAGTCGTCCACACGGCGTAGAGGTTCTTTGTCGGAGAACTCAGGCTCTTGTAGGCGTTCACGAAGTCCTGTCCGACTTCCGTGAAGACTGCGTCCGGATTTTTCTTCTTGAACGCAAAGCCCGCAAGGCACTTACCGTTCTGGTAAATGGAGGTCGGGAACGCACGGGATTCTTCGACACCCATGTCGTAAGTCTTCTTTGCAAACCATTCACTTCCGTAGAACACCGTATCGGTAGAGGCGGCATTCACGTTGAACACCAGTTCGTACTTGTCGGCATCCAGGGCCACAGCCACGTAGCTCTTGCCCTTGAATTCGAACTGGCCGCCATTGGCGATAGATTCTTCTTCCGTATTGCCCAGGTCATCGACAATCCATGTAATGGTAATCGGCGTACCGGTGGCAACCGTATGTTCAAAGTCGCTCGTAAAGAGGACGGAGTATTCGAGGTTTCCGTTCACCGGAATTTCAATGCCTCCGACCGGATCAACCTCATAGGTCTGCGTAACGCCAGCCACCGACTGCGAGAGCGTAAGGACACCCGCATTGAGCGTACTCAAGACAACATTGTACGTTTCGATCGGCTGTTCAGATTCAGCCCACACCGCATACAGCGTGTCCATTTCTTCCGGAGTTTCGCGACCGGCGCTGAATTCTTCGTACGCGGCAACGAATTCATTGTCGTAGGCAGTGTAGCCAACCGTTGCATCCCTGGTGAATGCCCAGCCCGCAAACACCTTGTCGGTACGGGTCATCTTTGCAGGGAACGCATCACCGTAGGCAGTCACATTCCAGTCAAGACCTTCGAAATCGCTTGCCAGGAACACGTTTGCATTGCCCGCGTTCAGGTCGTAAGCGAATTCGACAACACCGAACGTCGTCAGGGCTTCAAGCGTTGCGCTCTGCGTAAAGCGGTAGGCGTCGCCCTCTTCGATTTCGTCAAGCGTCACAGGAACATCACCGCTCAGGTCAACGACATTGATATTTCCCGTATAGGCGAACGCATTGTTTGCGTTAAACGATACGTAGAACTTCAGGTCAGATGCAGCCGGAACCGTGAGAGAATGTTCCCTGTCCAGCTTATATTCCTTCGAAATTCCGTCCACTTCGTTCAACAAGGTGAACGCACCTTCGTCCAGAGTATTCTTCACATTCACGGTGTAAACTTCAGGAGTCGTTTCGCATTCACTCCATACGGCGTAAAGCGTCGCCGGAGAAGGAATGCCACTTTCCTTGAAGGTCATGAGGAACTCATCCGAAATTTCGTTGTAAGTCACCGTCGGGTTTTCAGCTTCGAAAGCGAAACCGTTCAAGCACTTATCGGTGCGGTAGGCCGAGGTCGGGAAAGCCTTCGTTTCATCGGTCGAAAGCATCGATTCATTCCAGCTCGAACCGTAGAACACCGTTTCTTCGCCTGCATTCACGTTAAACACGAATTCGTAGCAGTCCGCGGCGGTGTTCGCTTCGATAGCAATATCGCCCGTTACCGTAAACACGCCACCGTTTGCAATCTTCGCAGAAGCCGTTTCTTCGCCATCCACATAAAGATTAATCGGCGTACTGATAGATGCAAGCGAATGATCCGCATCCGCCTTGAAATAGGCCTTGAATTCAAGGTCCGCATTCAAAGGCACCTCTACACCATTGGCACCGACAGAGTAGCCGATAGAATCTTCGCCGACAAACTGGGCAACAACGAAGTCGCCTTCATCGAGGCTCTTCGAGGTAATCGTCGCCGTTTCGATTTCCGTTTCAGGTTCAATCCATACGGCATAAAGCGTTGTCGGAGCAGTTTCCCCTTCGGCAGAAGCTTCGGCGTAGGCCGCCATGAAGTCATTGTCGAACTTCGTAAAGCCGACCGTTGCCGTTTCGGTAAAGGCCCAGCCTGCAAATTCCGCATCGGTACGGTAAATGCTTGACGGGAAGGCATCGTCATATTCAGCGGTCGTAGAAGTCCAGTTGCTCTGGTAGCTCGCACCGTAGAACACATTTGCATCACCTGCATTCGTGTTCAGGGCAAATTCAACAGCCTTCGATTCTACATCGGCCTTCAGGATGGCTTCGTAGGTCGGGTCAGAGAACTTAAAGGCTTCGCCGTTCACGAACTTCGTGGTCGTCTTGCCGATAACCACCGCAATATCCTTATCGCCATAGTCGCCAAAGGCGCTTTGAGCGGTAAAGGTCACGTTGAAATCGAGATCCTCTGCAACCGGAACCGTGATGGCGGTTTCTTCGGATACCGTAAAGGTGTTGTCGGCATTCGTCAAGGTGAACACGCCCTGGTCACCAGAATTGCCCGACTTCACCGTCACATTGACCGGGCTGCAGGTTTCGTCCGTTTCAGGCGTTGTCCAAATAGCGTAAAGCTTCTTGGGCTTAGAGGCACGGCTCTTGTAGTCGGCCACGAAAGCGGCGTCAATGCCCGTGTAGGTCGTGGTTCCCGTCGACTTGAAGGCATAACCTGCAAGGCACTTTCCGGTCTGGTAGATCGAAGTCGGGAAGAGGTTCGCCTCGTCAGCCATGCTGAACGTCTTTTGGCCAACCCAGTTCGAACCGTAGAACACGGTATCGTCGGTTGCGGTATTTACGACAAAAGTAAACGTGTAAGAATCCACCGTGGTCGCTACGTCTACATAAATCGTAGCACCAGGAGCACCAAATGTTTCATCAAAGGTAATCGTACCTTCGTTTGCGTAGGTGCCAAGTACATTGCCCTGCACCGACAACAGGCTAATGGGTTCTTCGCCATCGAATGTGTGCGCCGTATCGATCGCGAAGTTCGCCGTCAACTGGAGGCCTTCAACGGCCGGAACCAGGAGAGAGCCGCCTTCGATCGTCGAGACCACCGTCGAATCGCCAATCGTCTGGCTAAACGTAAGCGTACCCGCCTTGCTTTCCTGCATCGCATTAGAAACCTGAAGCGTATAGACACCGACCTGGCCTGCGCGAGACCATACCGCATGGAGCGTATCGGGAGCAGCACCTTCATGAGCGGCCTGGTAAGCCATGTAGGCGGCGGCAAAGCTGTCGTCGTAGCGCAACTTGGCAGCATCGTCCTTTTCGCCATCGAACTTCCAACCCACGAGGTTGTAACCCGCACGGTAGAGGTTCTTCGGCAGAACAGCGTCATAAGCCACATTTTCGGAGCTCCAGTTCCAGCTGAAGTCAGGACCGTAGAACACGCCCTCGGCATTGGCGTCAAGAGCAAAGTTCGCCTGCAACAGGAGCGGAGCCTTGATTTCCATATTCGAGGTAACGGTAAAGGGCACAGCCAAGGTTGCCCATTCCGCTTCGGCATCGGCGCGGGAGCTGTAATCTCTTTCCGTATCGAGAATCAGGCTAGAGCCTTCATTCGGTTCAAAACTGACTTCGCTGAAGGTTACATCATCGTTCGTCGAAGAGATGGCAATGCCCGCGGCACCCACGGTATATTCACGCACGATTTCCGTTTCACCCTTCGCAAATTTCTGCTTCAGCGTGAGGACACCCTGATCGGCATCGCTTGCGGTCACAGTGTAGACGTCGTCGCAATCTTCCCAGTACGGGTAGAGCGTCACGGGGTTTTCAAGTCCAAGTTCAGCATACTTGAGCATGAACTCATCGCTCAGTTCCGTATAGGCACCGTCCGTGTTGTCACCGGCGGCAAAGGTGTAACCTGTCAGGCACTTCCCGTTACGGTAGAGAGCCGTCGGGAACTTCTTGTTTTCACTCGTGGCACTGTAGCCGATCTCGACTGTCCAGTTGCCGTTTGCATCTTCGGCAAAGGAAGCTTCGGTAATGAAGTCCGCCCAGGAATCGCCCAGGAACGGCTTGTCTTCGCCTTCGCCCACGTTTTCGGTGAACACCAGTACGTAATCATCGGAGCTCAGGCTGCTGATTTCGAGAACCGCCGTACCTTCGGAGTTTGCCGAATCGCTAAAGTGATACTTGCTTGCATTCGCAAACGTATGGATTCCGTGTTCCAGGTCTTCGGCATTATAGATGACAGAAATCTGAGCACCCGTCGCAAGGGTATGCCCTGCCGCAGGCACGAACGAGACCGTGTCATATTCCACCGTGTAGTCATTCGGGAGCGTAAGCGGATGGTCACCATCGAGCGTGTACGCATACACCACGTCATCCACTTTCTGGACCATTCGGAACGACCCCTGAGAGGCCGGGACTTCGGTCGTGAGCGTATAGTTCGAAGGTTCGCAACTTTCATCCCACATGGCATACAGCGGATAGTAGTCGCGGTTTTCCTCTTCGCCAGCGTCAGTGATGAACATTCCATTTTTCGGAACAATATCGTTCAACACATGAATTGCATCATCTAAGCCGCTATAAGGCCCATTACCCATACTAGCGACAAGATCCCAGCCTTCAAAGCAGGCTTCCGTACGGCGCAGACGAGAAGGGAAGTACTTGTCGTTACTGGAAACGGTCAAAGTCATTTTCTTGGTCCAGTCCGTACCATAGAACACCGAAGCATCCCCGGCATTGACATCGAGCACAAACAGGTAATCCTTCTCTGTGACATTCGTCGAGAATGTGTAAATAGGCGACGGAATATCGACAGAAGTCAGGTGCCATACGCCACCATTTTCGTCATCGGGTTCAACCTCCACAGTTTCAGAGGCAGGGTCGGAGCCTTCTGCCAACGGAAGCTCATACTGGTATTTGAGACTAAACTTAGCATCCTCTGCATAGCGGTAGCCCGTTTTCGGAGTACTCTTGACAGGATCAACGTAAACATCGAAAGCCTCGCCTTCAAGTGCCAAGCCGTAATCATTCGAAACTTCATGGAACAAGGTGTCGCCACCAAACAGCTGGTACAACACGAGTTTAACCTTCTTCGTTTCATTTTCTACGGTCCAGAACTTGCGATTTTCGGGGCAATTATCTCCCCAGATGGCATACAGTTTCGTGGGGTTGTCCGGGTTCGTGCTGAACTCGGTAAAGTTACCCGCATTAAAGGTCGTGTAAGCACTATTATCTGCAGTATAATTTGCAGCAGCCGTCGTAGACCAGCCCTGGAAGCAGGTACCCACCTGGAACGGTTTCCAGAAGGCAACCGTATCGGTGTTGCTTGTAAGTTCAAGCGATTCCGCAGTCGTCGCTTCCGGTGGCAGATAAGTGTTCGCAGAATCGTCAGCCGAAGTAAGCGACAAATCGTAAGACACATAAATCGGGGCAAGCTTCGAGAACTTGACATTCCATGCCAAGGGCCTCATCAGGTTCACGAAAGAGCTGTCTTCTACAACGATGGTTTCATGGTTACCATCTACATTCTTTTCGTAGGTAATGGCATTCTTACTGTCGAAGGTGTAACCTTCGCCAGGTTCAGCCACGACGCGCACTTTAAAGCCCACCGTTGTCCACGAACCATTGGAAGCATAACGGTGAATTGCAGGAACCTGCATGTAATTTTCATCTTCGCTATTCTCAAAGGAGTGCTTGATTACCGCCTGTTCCGGGTCACCCTCAGCTACAGGGGTCACATCCAGCACCTGTTCAAAGTGGATAGAACCTTTACCTTCGACCGTCAAGGTCTGCTTCAAAGACGAGAAGGAGTCGCAAACCGCCTGGCTTTCGTCCGGAATAAGAATGTTCTTGAGTTCGACATCTTCGGCACTGGCCATTGTCTTCATGTAGACCAATTCATTGACAATACCCTTATTTTCATGATCTTCAGAGTCTTCGACCTTCCAATCCACACGGCAGCCTCTCCATTTATCCAACGACTCATCGAACTTAGACATATAGAGCAGAGGCACCTTGGAGTTAATGGTTTCAGCAGTCGTATTCAACAACGTGTCAAACCAGTCGATCACATAAGAATCTTCCGCAGTTATGTACTGGTTCGCAACGAACGCTTTCGTATTTTCCGGAATGGTATAGCGGACATTGTAATGCAACGGACGATACCTGACAGCCATATCACAGGTATAGCGGAACATTTTAGACGGCTGCAATTTCAAAGTCTGTTTTTCGGGATTATAGCCCCAACCATCCTCTTCTTCAAGTCCATCTGGCAACAAATTAGATCCATCCAATTCCATTTCATAGCCAGGATCCGGTTCAAAAGACACATCAAAGGTCAAGGTGTCATCGACAACGTCATCCGGGAATAACAATGCATGGGCCTCCATACCATCGGCGCTTGTAAGCCAGGATTTCTGTTTGAACGTCAAACCGTTCCAAGTTTGCGACAACACGACACTTCCATGGAATTCGTCACTATAGCCTTCATCCGACCACAAATTGATATACATATAGTATGCGTTAACAGCATATTCAACATCCGCAACAGGTAACGGATAAACAGTCATCGCAGTTGCAGCGGGATCTTCCTCAAGGAGATTTCCGAGAAGTTCCGAGTCGAACTCGGGCCTCTGCGACGTATTTACAAACTTTGAACACCATTCATTATATTCTTCATAATCATCGAAATCGGACTCTTGCTTGACCGCATTGGCCCAGAAAGCATAATTGAAATTTTTGTACCAATTATCGTCTGCTCGCACATACAGATTCGGGAATTCTGTAGCAGTACCCACGTTCATGTGCAACTGTCCATTTTCGTCAAGCCTGTCATACCAGCTCTTGCCCAGTACCACGACGCTATCCTGAAGAGAACGGATATCAAAAGTCACGGTGTAGTCAACATAAGTTAAATCTACAGGAACAAGCTTAGCGCTCGTCCGCGCAGTATGAGTTATCATGTGAAGTTTCTTATTCGTTCCATCGTACACGGCAACATCTTCGCTCGTATTTTCCAACTTTATAGAACTGAGTTCATACCCAGGATTCGCCTTGTAATCGACATCTAGAGTTATACTCTTATAGTCTTCCACCCAGGGGAATTCGACGGCCCCATCAAAAGTATGCGACAAGGTGATCGGTTCACCATTAAGCGTAAACGTCTGCGAAAGCGTTACCGTCATCGGATGGTCATATTCGCCACAGCCCTCCATACCCTCGGGGCAGCCCGCCTGGATTGAATTGACACCACTATACCATACATCTCCATATTTTGGAATATCCCATACAGGATACAATTTAATGACATTGTCTTTTATCGTTATATCACCATTATCGGCGGCAGTCAGAGCGGCAACGAGCAAGTCACCAGAGAGGTGAGTAAAGAGTTCACCGCCACTACTCGTAGCGCAGCCGTTACCACCATCGACTACGCAATAAGCTTTATCTTTATTGAAGGTCCAACCGGCAATAACACGGGAAAATTTGTTATTAGGTTCCTCAAACGAGGCCGCATATAGCACCGGCAACCTTTGTTGCATACCGCCAAAGGTGTAAGATTCAAAGCTATTAAGGTCTTCATCGGCAATGTAAAGTGCATACTTATAAGCATGATCGGCATTAGGCACTTGAATTTTGTCCCAATTTTCGGTTTCAAATGCAACCGAGTAGGCGCTAGCGTCCATCAGGTCAACAAAGAAATTCACATTATTTCCGTTCGTCGTAAGAGTTCCGTTTTCATACGGAATCATCAGCGAACCTGCTTCTTGAACGCTCTTCCGATAATACGAATTACTCGTCGTCGTAAATCCGTCTTCAGAAATGGCATGGATTTCAAAGGTAAACGGAACAATTGACGTTTCGCCCGTCGCAGAGGTTACTGTAACCTTCGGGATTTCAATCGAGAAAATCTTAGCGTTTTCATCATTATTGTCTATAACAGGATGCATCGTATGCTTAATCGTATCGGCATGATCCGCAGCCACGAACTGCCAGAGTTCCATACCCGTCAGGTGCTCCGCATTAAGGCCTGCGCGACCCGTCACCGTAAAGGTTTCGGTCGGAACTTCTGTACACAGGTTCGCATCATCTTCCGGAGTGAAATAGGTCGACACAAGTTCCGTACGCTCAGAGAATGTCTCGGCAGCGGCATCGTTGAACTCCCTAAAGATCGAAGTCGTTCCATCGGTTTCCGTCTTTAACCAGCCGATACATCCATTCATCGCGTAGAATGCGGGCATCTGCTTGTCTGAACTTGCGACTGTATATGTCAGGGAATCTTTCCAGTTGCTCCCCACATAGCTATCCGCGACAAAGAATTCAACGGGGTCGTCACCCGATTTCGGAACGTTATCCCCTATCGGGCGGGCAAAGATTACCTTATAATTGACGTAATCGAAGTGGATTGCGAAAAGGAGTCCATCAAGCATCGCCGGGTTCACAACGAGAGTCGTGTCTTCGCCTTCAATGTTAAAGCCAAGCGTCACACCAGTCTCGCCAGTAGGATCAATGCCATGATTTACGTTAACATTTTCTTCATATTCGATCATAGAAATCGCATAACCCGCTTGCGGAATTGCAGAAACGGTAAACGACAACGTGTCATCCACAAGGGGCAATACCGTTGATATATACGTCAACTTATCATCTGCATCATAGGTCGAATCCATCTTGTGTACGATTGTAAGTGCATCACTCAGTTTTTGCTTCAGGACAAGTGCTCCGGTGACATGTTCAGGGTGGAGCGTCGTAGAATGCGCTCCTGTAGGAGTAACACCTTCATATTCAATTGATAGTGTTGAAGGTGAAAAACTACAAGAGTCCTGCGTATTCCAATAAGGATAAGCGGTAATATCGAATTCACCTTCGGCAAGATTTGCATTAGCCAAGAATGATCCATTTATCCTTTGGGCATATTCTCGTTCATGGTAATACCAATCACCCGCAAAAGGCATTTGCGCACCCTCTGTTGGCCACCAAATAGGCATCGTCGGGCATCTCATCGTATAAACCTTCGGGAAATAAGGACCTTCAACGGTATATTTTCCCGAAGTCTTCCAATTGCGCCCCACAAAGATAAACGAGTTGTCGGTTTCCGAACTAGGCAATGCAAAATTGAAGGTCACATTGTAATTAATCAGCTCGTAGTCGGGAGCAATAATCAAGGTATCCTTAATTTCATTTGTATTGCGACTTGCGGCGACCGACCTTGCGGTCCTTACATTCGAAAGGACAACCTTGTCATTTACGCCAAGATGGGGATAATTTTCTTTGTCTTCGCCACCAATCGTCCACGAAACCGTAGCACATTCACCCATCGTTTCCAAAAGGGCATCCACCTCACCGAAGTTCTTTTCCGTCACAACAAAGTTCTGCTTCGGGTGTGTAGTGCAATTGGTCTCATTATAGGCATCGTACTTATAGGTTGCCGTATAGGTGCCCAACGTCTTATAGCCCGTTTTTTTCTCATAGTCATAAGCCTGAATCTTTTCGGCAAAAAGAATATTTTCATCCATGCCTGCAGCACTGGAATAGTGAATGTAGGCTTCTCCACCATCGGCATCTTCGCCATACAATTTATAGAGATAAGACGAAGCCGACTGCGGGTGCATCACGATTTCAGGGAATTTATCTCCAAGCTCCCTCGACTTATACTTTATGATTACCCGGCTCACATCTTCATAACTTTCATCGGACATGATTTTTTGCGCAATATCTGCAAAAGACCAGATAGTACCATCGGACATGCCGCCATATTCATCCACGGAAAGCCACGCTCCCGGAGCGGCACCAGGTTTCTGGAGTTCGACCGTGTAGCTCAATCCCGTAGCCCACGGCTCCGTTTCTGGCCCCGTGAGACTCACTACATTCGGAATCAGCAGGAACTCGGTCGCATCATTTGTAAATTCATCCACCTTGGGAGACAGGAACAGAAGAGCCCTGTCTGTCACATCTTCAAAAGCATCACAGACATTAGAAACGCAATACTGGTAAACGACTTCGTATGTCGCAGGAAGCACAAGACGCCACTGCTTATTGGACGAAATCGGTTCGTCCAGCGAAACCGTGCGGCCCTGATTATCCACTAGCATCACGACATCAAAATTGTCGTCAACATCATCAATCAAGCTTTCAACGTTGCCCTTGAAATCATCACTTAAATTTCCCGTAGAATCGGTATAGCCCACCATTGCCGAAGCGTAGTTTTCCGAACCATCAGAGAAGTTCGCTACGTAAGTGTAGACACCGAGACTATTTTTCTGCATTTCGGTTAAATTCGCAGATTCCTGCACAGGAATCGTCACCATACGGTTCGGTCGCAGAGAACCTTCCACAAACACAGGCAGGCCTTTATTTCTGTAATCTGACCTGTACCACACACCGTAATCATCTACAGCAGCTTCAAATGCAGGCGAAACCGGGCTAGTATTCAACAAGGCCGCGAACTTATCCGACTTCATATCGGCTTCTCTTGCGACACCGTTCCTATTAAAGAGGCAAGACCCTTCATAACAAGAAAACGAGAAGAAATCCATATACGGCACGGTTTCACCGGATGTATAATACTGATAGAGATTCATGGCATTGGCCGTCATTCCCGTATAGGCATTACGCACGTTACCGAAAATGTAGCTAGAGCCACTCGTCCACACATCATTATCATAGGCAGTATTATTCACGGTTGCCACACCAAGCACAACCGCATCGGAACCGAAGTGATAGTTGTTAAATACATAGTCGTCGTCAAAGGCGTAACTTATTTTACCAATAATGTAGCCCGCCGTCGTTCCCGAAATCTCACCCACAGAGTAGGTGTTCTTAATGGTAACAGTCGTGCCGTTAGTAACCGCAGAACCCACAAGGCCACCCACCACAGCCGATGTTCCAGAGCCGGTTACATCACCATCGTAATATGATTTCTTAATTTCGAGAGCTCCGCCAGAATACCCTACAAAGCCACCGACATTTTCCGAGCCGGTGACATCCGAATTATTAACCTTGACGTTAGAAATCGTTATACCACCAGCAGCGTTACCGGCAATAACACCGACATTCTGCCCAGAAGCACCTTCTATGTGCACATTCAGCAAGGCAATATTTTCTATCGTAACCGCCTGGGTATTGGCATAGACTAGGCCCGTCTGACGCGCCTTGTTTTTCTGGCAAAGGCCATCGATGGCATAGCCGTTACCATCTACGCTTACATCGGTAAAGGGTTCAAACTGCATAGCGCACTTACCGTCCTTGTAGCCGCCAAAGCGCAAGGTATCGGCAAGTTTCACGGAGTAACCGGAGTAGTTTTGTTCCAAATAATCCACAAGGCCATACTGGCAGTTGTAATATTGATGAGTCATAGGATCCTTATCACAGACCAACCACTCATGCATCGTACCGCGGTACCAGTACTTAAAGTCAGTCTCCGATGTCGGATTCGCAGAAACGCCCTGCGAAATCACGCACACACGATTTTCGCATTCCATGTGGAAATACGTTCCATTATTCAAGGCGCCATCGCTATCAAACGTTGCGATTTTCGGATTTGCAAAACGCGGCGTCACCGTAACCTTGCCATACGGCATGGTAAAGGAGTATTTATTCTGATTTACGGCATCTCTACTCAAGCTTATCGAACGGCCCTTTTCATCGACGACATTGAGTTCTATAAGGGCATAATCTTCGTCAGGAATAGCCGTCAAAGAGACCGTTTCTCCATAGGTCGCCTCCGAGATACCTTCAATGGAACCACCAGAAACAGTCGCAACATCAACATCGTGCGGAACAGAAGCATCTACAAGAGTCACCGTAAAATCAACATTTCCATTGCCCCATTCATAGCCAACATTACTTATAGTCACCACATTACTTGTGCTATAGAGATCTTCGACATTTCTACTGCTAGTACCGACGCTCAAGAATCTAGCAGATTCTAGCTGTTCATTCCCATTATAGAGATCCAGATAAATAGAAGTCGCCGAGCCGTCAAACTTCATTATTTTTCCTTCGGGAGCGGTCAGCACGGTAACGCCATTAGCAGCCTTGGAACCATATCCATCAGCGCCGCCATCGTCATAAAGCTTGAACGATTCCACTCCTTCGGGGATTGTAATATTTTGCGGATCCACTGTCGTTGTCGGCAAATTATGGTATAGACCGGCACTAGCCTTAAAGACGCTGGTATATACAGGCGTAATCGTCACATCTGAGTACGGCATCGAAAAAGAAGCCTCCGTCATAAAAGAAGACTGCATATTCACCTTTACCTGACCATCTTCGGCAACAACGTCAACTCCTATGGGCAGATACCCTTCATCTGGATCCAGAACCAAGGAAATATTCGTAGAAATAGCTGCTTCCGTAATACCACCAACCACGGCCACACTGCCACCCGTAGTCCCATCCGAAACAGCAATTTCATGAGAAACGGATGTTTGAGCAACGGTGACATCCAAATCAAGGTCATTGTCCCCATTGTGGAAGTAAATAGTCATTTTATTGCCGGAACTGACATGAGTACCAATATCGCGTCCATCAGCGCTAGTATTCATATCAACTAATTTATCGGCTTCATTATCTTCGCCATCGTAAATGGTCAGGTAGCCAATCAAATTTTGCAGCTGAACAACCGAACCCTTAACCTGGAAAACACATCCTTCCGGTGCGGTTAATTTAAGGTATCCGCTACTGTTATAAGAGGAACCTCCGTCTCCAGTTGAATATCCGCCATCGTCATAAACCTTGAACGACTGTACTCCTGCAGGAATCGAAGCCGACAGGGTTCCTGTTGCAGGCACATTGATAGAAAGACCACCCGTCGCAGTCCAATTATCCTTGGATATATAAGAAGGAACGACTCTCACATTTGAAAGAGGCATTTTAAAAGTCGGCGTAACATCGGATGCATACCACCTATCCCCATTTACCTTCACAGGAACATCATTCGCACCCAAGACACTGATTCCGTCAAGCATATAATCCGTCGCAAGAGTCGGAGTCAAGGAAATTACCGTCCCATATGTTGCAGTCGTCTTAGAGGCAGTCAAAGATCCGCCCGTCTTTTGAGTAATGCTCACAGAATACGTCACAGAAGCATCAATCAATTCCACGGTCAAGTCAAATCCATCGGATACGGTAGTACCATCTGAATGAAAGTAAATCGTCACGGATTTGCCACTAGGAGCAACGGGACCAACATCCTTCGTTCCACTAACGGCGTCCACCAATATATCGCCCGATGTTGTAGTTCCATCATAGATGGTCAGCTTATCCCAGCCAGCCTCCGTTTTTATAGAACCCGTAATCTTGGGGACCCTATTATTTGGAACCGTTATCGTAAGAGCTCCGTTAAAGTTCGAAGTATACGAACCCGAGCTTCCACCATTATCATAAACATTGAACTTGGTCACGGTTGAAGACGTGAGATCCAAGATGTTGTCGGTGCCCGAAGGCATATTGATGTAATATCCGCTAGAGGCAGTACCACTCAGGGAAACTGCCGCAGACCAGGCAGCCGTTGTAGAAAACAGAATTGCAAGTGCAACAAAGAAAAACGCTTTTGTTTTCGTTTTCATATATGTTTACCAAAATAAGTTTACGTACAAAATCTAGAAAAGCAAAACCAGCCCATCTATGAAAAATAAAGAAAACAGTCCGCAAAACATCACATTATCGTAATTTACGCAAATTTTGCGTAATTTATAACAAATTCAATATTTTAGCCTGTTTTTTTACAAAAAAAAGCTAAATTACATCACCGAACCCCACTCCAGCATACCCCATGATCATTTTCCTAATTTCCGCATTCTGTACGCTTTCCTTGATGATTGAGATTTTCTGCATCAAGGAAATCCCCGTCCTCGCGAAAACCTTTCCGCTTTCCAATACGGAGGCAGTAACATTCACACTGGCTCAAAATATTGCCGGAGCGCGCGATTTTGCGATTTCCCTCGCCCTTGACGCCCTTAAAGAAGCATCCATCATCTTCTTGCTTACAATTCTTACCGTAGCAATCCTCTTACTTGCAACACGGCTCTTGCGTAAATACGGAGTCCTAAAGCAGGGCAAACACCCCAATTATCTGGAAATTGCCATTTTTCTGAACGTCATTTGCCTCGCCATACTTGCAAGAGGCATTTACACGGACATTCCCATTGCCCAATACTACAAAATCTGGAAAGATTCAGGCATCATTCCTGAACATTCCGAATTCTACACCACAGAATACATCGACCCGGATTCCGTCAAAATCAGATTCAGGGAAAAGAGGAACCTGATCCTTATTTTTCTGGAATCCATAGAATACAATTTTCAAGACTCCCTTAATGGGGGGAATCTCCCGCAAAACCTGATTCCTGAAATTACGGAATACCTAAAGGCCGAGCAAAGCGTTATTCCTGGGGGAACACAAATCGTCGGTACAGGCTGGACGATGGCCGACGCTGTCGCAAAGACCTGCGGCATTCCGCTGATGTTCCCGCCACGATTCAAGAGAAATTCCGTACCACAAGTAAACTTTCTCCCCGGCGCCACTTGCCTTACCGACCTTTTGGAGCGAAACGGATACAACACGGTCGTTTCCAAGGGCGCCCCCCTGAACTTTTCCGGGATGGACCTGTTCTTAAGGCAACATTCTGTAAATAACGGCTATGGGATGCGCGAATACAAGAAAATCAAACCGATCGACCAAGATGTGCTAAGCGAATGGGGAATCACGGATTCGGCCCATTATGAGCTCGTCAAGGAACACATCGGCCAACTTTCCGCAAGCAAAAGGCCCTGGGCCGTATGGCTGTTCACCGTCAACACGCACACACCCTACGGACTTTTCGACCCCGCCTGCAACATTCCCAGGAACGTCTCGAACGCAGAAAAAATACAAGAAAACATCCGATGCACCTCCCGCCAGGTTCAGGATTTTATTGAATGGGCCAAAACGCAGGAATGGTTCGAATACACGACGATTGCCGTCATGGGAGACCACGCAACCATGTCGCCTAAGGATTCCGTCGGTTTCAAGGACACAACCCTCACCCATTACTGGCTCGATTTTTTCATCAATCCCGCAAAGAAATTCCCCTCCTCCAAAAGGGAATTTTCCTCGCTTGACATGTTCCCGACCATTCTAGAAGCTATCGGCGCCGATATCCCGGAACATTCATTAGGGCTTGGCAGATCGCTCTATTCCAGAGAGCCAACCCTTCTGGAAAAATACGGCCTAGACTCCCTGAACAAGGCTCTTGGGAAACGAAGCGTCGAATACGACTATTTCCTTTATTTCGACAAGAAAGGAAATCCCCCGCCAAGAAAGAAATGACACGCAACGAATAGCGCAACAAAAAGGGAGATCCCCGCCGGAGTTTATCCCGGACTCCGTTCCGGGACGGGGATGACGAGGATAGGGGCGCAGGGAAGGTCCGCTGCAAGGAAAACGGTGGGGAAAGCAAAAACCGGTCCTGGGAACCGGCTTTTCAATGTTTTGCTAGAGATCCTTCGACTCAGGGGCCTTAAATTACTTCACAATTTCGGCGTCGACGACTTTCTTGCCGTTCACGGTTTTCGGGCCATTGTTGCCCTTGTCGCGACGAATGATCTTGTACTGCACAATGCTCCAGATGTTCGACACAATCCAGTAGAGGACAAGGCCAGAGGGCATCACCGCACTGAATACAAAGAACATCGCGGGCATCATCCAGGTCATCATCTTCTGCTGAGCCGGATCCATCGCGCCGTTGCCGACCATGGTGACCTTGGTCTGGAAATACGTGGTCACGAGCATAATCCAGGGAAGGAGTGCAAAGCCGTCGGGCATAATAAAGGGGATGCTGAACCCATGGAAAATTACGTCACTGCGGCTGAGGTCGGTTATCCAGAGGAAAGCCGGCATTCCGCGAAGTTCCACCGCACGGCCAAGCACATAGAAAAGTCCAATGAAGATCGGCATCTGGATAATCATCGGGAGGCAGCCACCAGTGCAGCTTGCGAGCGGGTTCACGCCGTTCTTGGAATAGAGTTCCATGACAGCGGCCTGCTTCTTTGCAGGATCGCTACGGTACTTCACGTTGATTTCGTCGAGCTGCGGCTTGAGCTTGCTCATGGCGGAGGTAGACTTAAGCTGCTTGATGGTGAAAGGCGTCGTAAAGCCGCGAACAATGAAAGTCACGAGGATAATGGCGACACCGTAGTTCGGAATAATCGAATAGAAGAACTTGAGGAGCTTGAGGAGCCACTTGCAGATCCACACGAACCAGACGCTGGAACCGGGGAACCACTTGGAACCGGTCACGATAATCTTTTCGTAGCCCTGGCCGAGCGATTCGACTTCGTCCCACTGGAGCGGAAGCACCATGAAGTTGTAGGCCACGGAATCGCCACGAACGTCGTCTGCAATAGAAATGCTGTAGGTACCCGGATCTGGGTTGTCTTCTTCGCCGACCTTGATATGCTTCGCCTTCACCTTGGCAGGCACCGGCTTGTCGAACTGCACCGACATGGCCACGTACTTGCGGCGAAGTCCCACCCAGTAGTACTTGGCTTCGTCAAACGTCATGGCGTCGGAGAACGTTTCGCGTTCGGTAATTTCGCTGTTCTTGTAAATGACTTCGCTAAAGAAATAGCCGGCGACACCGATTGTCTTTCCCTTCGGAATGGATTCGGTTTCGCGCATGCCACCCTTCCAGGAAAGTTCGTAGTTATCGACACGGAAACCCTTGAACTTGTTCACCTGACGTACGGCGGCACCGTCCTTGGTAAAGGCGTAGCTACGCACCAGCTGGTTGCCGTTAGCATCGGTAAAGACAAACTGCACCGACGTGTCGGAATCGACGTTGATCCATTCCGGGGCATCGACATCGAACAGGACTTCGGAAAGGTCTGCGCCGCCCACCTTAAGGTCGAGTGCGCCGAGAGTCGTATCCTGGATGAGTTCGGGGAACTGCTTTGCAGTATCCGGCAGGGCCTTCACGATAACGCTCTGTACCTTGCCGCCCTTGTTGCTAAGGGTCATGATGAACTTGTCGGTTTCGACCGTGACCGTGCGCTGGGCAATCGGCTTCGGGGCGGCGTCAGCGGTAGATTGCTTCGCTTCGTTCGCAATGACGTTAGAGGAACTGTCGCTGGCAGCGGTCACTTCGGCAGGCTCAGCGACCTTGTCGGTTGCCGGAGCTGCGGCTCCAAGGACCGGGGCAGCCTTGAGTTCGGCTGTAGAACCCGGAAGCACGAGTCCGTTTGCAGACGGAGCCTCGGCGGAATCGGCAACCTGGGCAGCGGCTTCCTTTGCGGCGGCCTTCTGCGCAAGCTTCGCACGCTCGGCGGCTTCGTTATTCGCGGAGTTCATAAAGAACCACCAAATCATGATGGCGCCGATAAGAACGGATCCGATGATAGTATTCTTGTTCATCTTTTTTCCTTTCTGGGCGGGACCGGGTCATAACCGCCCTTGCAAAACGGGTTGCACCTTAAAATTCTGAAAGCCGCAAGATAGAAACCTTTGAACACTCCGTGTACCTGGATTGCCTCAATCGCATACTGCGAACACGTCGGCTGAAACCTACACACCCCATGGAAAAAGTAGGGATGAATCAACTGGTACAGCCGGATGGGAACAATCAGCACGGCCTTTAACGCGCCGTGGAGCCTTCCCCAGAAATTTCGGCTATCCATTGGCCCCTTCGGAAAGTTCGAGCCCCTCGGTCCATTCCATTTTCTTGAAAACCTTGAGCGCAGATTCGCGCATGCGCGCCGAGGACATGACCTCGGAATTGTCGCTCACGATAATCATCGCCCACACGGGCTTTGTGATATGGGGAACCCTTTCAAAAAAGAGGGGCCGCAGCAATCTACGGCACTTGTTGCGGTAAACGGCATTGCCATTTTTCTTTTTAGCCAAAAAACAGAAACGACAAAAACCGTCCGGGCTTTCAATCCAACGCATCGTGAAAGACGGCGTGCGAATGAACTTCCCATGGACGGCTACTTGCCGATAAGCTGGCTGGTTAGGCAGCCTATAGGAGCGCAACGAGGCTATGAGCCAATCCTACTTTTTGTAGATGGTGTCGCTCACGGTAAGGCGCTTGCGACCCTTGGCGCGACGACGGCTCAGAACAGCACGACCCCAACGGTCTTCCATGCGGGCACGGAAACCATGCTTGTTGGCGCGCTTACGATTATGAGGCTGGAATGTTCTTTTCATTTTAGTAACCTTTAGTAAAAGTCAAATTTTTTGAGTCTCAAAATTAGAAAAATTCCTAGATAAATCAAGGGGTCAGGAGCGTCTGTAAGTAAGTTTTACGGACATTTTTTACCTTTCCCCCGCGGGTCTATCAACATATCAACAATCTATTAACAGCAGACCGTTTTTACGAGGCGCAAGATCCCCGCCTGCGCGGGGATGACAGGGGGGGGGGAACGCGCGTAGGGCTAGCCGCTGGTGCGGAGATCGCGGAAAAGTTCCCTGGAGATTTCGCTGTTGGAATTCACCCAGTAGTCAAAGGAATGCGGTTCGCTCAGGCTTTTACGGTGAACGAAGCAGATATTGCAGTCAAGTTCATCGGAAATCAACAGGTCATGCGTCACGATGATAATCGTCGTCTTGAACAGCATACGCATGTTGTCGATCAGCGGCAACAGGTTTCGGCGGTTGTAGTTGTCGAGCCCCGCCGTAGGTTCGTCCATCAGCAAAAGCTTCGGGTCCATGGCCCAGCTGCGGGCAATCGCCACACGTTTCTGCATGCCCATGCTCAGCATGTGCGGGAACAGGTCCGCCTCGTCGCGCACACGCATCAGGTCCATCGCCATATTGATTTTTTCTTCGATTTCGGCGGGAGATCCCATTTTGTGGTAACGAAGCGGGAGCGCAATGTTGTCACGCACCCTGAGGTTAGAAATCAGGGCCCCGTTCTGGAAAACCATCCCTACCTGGCGTTTAGCGACTTCGAGCGCCGTAAGCCTTTCGGGCGGAATATATTCGCCAAAGTAGTAGAGGTTGCCACGCGTCGGGCGAATCAGCCCCGCAATAATTCGCAAAAGGGCACTCTTGCCCTGGCCCGAACCACCACCGATGCACAGGGTCTCGCCGCGTTTTACGACCAAATTAACATCCGAGAACAATTCCTTTTGCGGGTCGGTTTCTTCACCCTGGAAAAAGCCAAGCGTCCTAGGCTTAGAAAACATGGTCCCTGCGATATCGCGATACGCAAGGTGAATATCTTCCATTCTTAAAGCTTCGTCCAGCATTAGATAATCGTCTTGAGGTTGCTCATATAATTCGGCAAGAAATACAGCAAACAAATCACGTCCGCAATCACAACATACAGGAAAGACTTAATGACCGAACGCGAAACCGCCTTGGGAACCTGGCGCATGTCGCGCGGAATATTCAGGGCCTGGTAACAGGCGTTCGTCGTAATGATGGCACCGAATATGATCGGTTTCAGGATCACAAAAACAAAGTCCGACCACCAGACGGCGCCCAGGATTTCGGAACTCAGATACGACCACGTGAGCTGCACGTTAAGGTCAATGCCGCTCAAGATAATGAGAATCTTGGTGATAAAGTACCCCACCACAATCGCGCTCGTACTAAAGAAGATGTTCATGATGACCGTGGCGACGCATCCACCAATAAGCCCCGGCATCACCAAGAAACGGATCGGGTCCACCCCCATTGTCGCCAAGGCGTCCACCTCGGAATTGATGACCATACTGCCGATGTAGGTCGTGAGCGAAGATCCGCTTCGGCCCGCAATCAAAAACGCCGTGAGGATAGGCCCCATTTCGCGAATGATAATCACCACGATCAGGCTTCCCACCACATCCGAAAAGCCGACACGCCCCATCATGGAAACAACTTCAAAAATCACAATCGTTCCAAAGAGGGTCGCTACAATAAAAAGAATCGGGAAAATTTCGACACCCGTAAAGAAGGTCTGCAAAATGATGTTTCGGGAGTCGGTCTTGAAGCTTCGGCTATGCGAAAAGATACTTGTAAACGCCTTGAAGAAAAGGGCGCAGAGCTGGCCCCAAGGACGGCGCAACAGGAAAAGCCCCAGCGAGTGGAACACTCTCGCGGGAGGCGTCAGACGTTGCCAGTTCTTATATGCCTTCCTTATCATTTTCCTGCCCGGACAACTCCAAAGCTTCCAAGATACTTTGCCACAAGTGTTCCAGTCCGAATTTCTTGAGCGAGCTCACGCATAGCGGATTTTCGTCCAAGCCGAACTTTTCGCGGATAGAGCGGAGTCCCTTCGAGAGTTCCGACTGGTTAGCCTTGTCGCGCTTGCTTGCAACAATCAGCACGGGGCAGCCCGACGCACGGATGTTCTCGACCGTCTCGAAATCGATAGCATGTCCGCCGTGGCGCACATCCACCAAATAAACGAGCCCTTTCAGGTCCTTGCACTTTTCCACGTAGTCGCGGATAAAGTCCGACATCTGGTCGCGCTTGCTGTTGCTGACCTTTGCAAAGCCTACACCAGGTAAATCTACTAGAAAAAATCGGTTGTTGACTTTGAAAAAATTCAATTCACGCGTTTTTCCGGGGGTTCTGCCCACTTTTACCAGGTCCTTGCGGCCCATGAGGGCGTTCATGAGCGAAGATTTGCCCACATTCGAGCGACCAAGAAAGGCTATTTGCGGCAGACGTTCCTCGGGCAGGTGCTTAATGCTTGTAGCACCCTTCACAAATTCAGCGGAGACGATCTTGTATCCGCCCACCACGACAGGAGCATGATGAACCGTCATAAACTAACCCTCCCTTCAAAGGCTCGGAGCATGGTAACTTCGTCAACAAATTCAAGGTCGCTGCCCATCGGGATTCCGCGGGCAAGACGTGTACGCTTGACGTTTACTCCTGCAAGCATGTGGTCAAGCATCAGGGCGGTGCTGTCGGCCTCGGGACTAGAGCCTAGCGCTAAAATCAGTTCCTCGATTCCCTCGTCCTTAATGCGCCGGACAAGCTCCGGCAGGTGCAGGTGTTCGGGGCCGATCCCGTCGAGCGGAGAAACAACTCCCCCCAGAACAAAGTAAGTTCCCTTGTAAATTCCGGAGCGTTCAAAAGGAAGTATGTCGGAGCTTTTTTCGACAACGCAAATGGATTTCGAACCTTCGCGGGACTTGCACACGGGGCAGAGGTCTTCATCGGTAAAGGCGTAGCAACGCGGACAGGGATGCACCCGCTTTTTTGCATTCAGCAGGTTTTCCGAGAAACGCTCCACATCCTGCTCGGTACGGGTGAGGATATGGTAGGCAAGCCTTCGTGCAGTCTTATGCCCGATTCCAGGGAGCGACGAGAATTCCCCGATTAACGCATCCAGGCTTTGAGGCTCAATGTTCATTGTCAAAACTGTACGATTCGTTGATACCGAGTTTCAGCTGCGAAAAATTCAGGTTCAGTTCACCGAGGCCTGCGCGGATCGATTCACTGTCGTCGAGTTCCACGGCATCGGCAAGACGCAAGAGCGTTCCCAGGCGACCGGTGCGGTTCAGCAGGGCTTCCCGCATTTCGTCGTCGGCGGGAGAATCGGGCAAAATGGTTTCGAGAGGCGCCCGTACCAGGGCGTCCATGCGGCTGATAAGCCCCACCATGAAAGCCTTCGCGCAGAACGCATCGTCGTTTTCGTCGATGCTGCGAGCAAGACTTTCCATGAACTTCGCACGGTGGCTCGCATTCTGGAACAAGGGCGACACCTGCGGGGTCATGCCAAGTTCCGGACGGGCATAAAGCATCAGCATCAGCCATTCCTGAATGCGACGCATGCCCACCCATACGATGGCATCCTTCACCGTATCGATACGGCTATGCCTCGCCTGCGAATCGGAATTTACGAACCGGAGCAGATTTTCGGAAATATCGCCATGTTTCGAAAGTCCGTCGCACAGGACCTCGAGGCTCGGACGGGACTTGATCAAAAGCAGGAGCTGCAAAATCGTAGCGGACGTGGCATCGATTTTCTTGCCGGTCACGAGTTCGGGTTTTGCAAAGAAGAATCCCTGGAAATAGTCGTACCCCGCGTCTTCGCAACGCTTGAAAGTCGCCTCGTCTTCGACCTTTTCGGCAAGGAGCTTGACCCCCATCGTCTTGAAGAACGTGGCCGCCGTATTCATGGACTGCTGCGAATTGTCGACAACGTCCATCTTCACGTAGCTGATGTAGGGGAACAGCGGCTTGAAGCGCGTAATGAATTCGTCGTTGAAAATAAAGTCGTCGAGCGCGAGTTCGAAACCAAGCGCCTTGTAGCGCTGCACGGCCTTCACGATCGCATCATCCACCTCGACGTCTTCGAGAACTTCGAGCACAAAGCATTTCGGGTTCAAAAGACCGAACAGGTTGTCGAGCAACATGTTGCGGCTGCAGTTCACGAAAGCCTTGCTCTTACCGATCAGGCGTTCGATGCCGATGTTGTTCAGCACATTTTCGAGTACCTGCGCCGTGGCAAGCACATCGCTTGCTATCACCGCGATATCGCTTTCGGGAGAATCGCGGAACAAAAGTTCATAGGCGTAAATCTTACCCTCGCGGTCGAGGATAGGCTGGCGTGCTAAATAGGCGAGAGACTGCATGCGTTAAATTCGTGCGCTCTTGATACCGAACAGGAGGATGCTACGTGCACCAACGTCCCAAAGCTTGTCCATAATGGCGTTCGCTTCTTCTTGCGGGACCATGGCCTTCACGGCATACCAATCGCGGCCATGCAGCTTGGTCACTGTCGGGGCGTCGAGGCCCGGCGTGAGTTCGCATGCCTTCTGGAGAATTTCAGCCGGGCAGTCGTACTCGATCATCATGTACGTCTGTGCGACAAGCTTGCCCTGGATGCGGCGGATGAGCGTGTTGACTTCTTCAAGTTCGGTTTTCTGCGGGTTGCAGAAAAGGGCGGCATTGCTACGGAAAAGCGGCTCACCCACGATACGCAGTCCAGCCTGCTTGAGCGTAGTACCCGTTTCGACCACGTCGACAATGGCGTCTGCCACGCCGAGGCTCACCGAGATTTCGACGGCGCCTTCGAGCACCACGAAGTCCATCGGCTTCTTGTAGAAGCCTTCCACAATGTTCGGGAAGCTGGTAGCAATCGTAGAATTCTTGAGTTCGTCAAGGGACTGCACCGGGCTATCGTTGGGGACTGCGGCGCACATCTTGGAGGCGCCATAAGGCAAGTCGAGAACCTTGACCGCCGGGCTCTTTGCTTCGGCATTGAAGTCGATTCCGGTAATGCCCGCGTCGATAATGCCACGGCCCACGTACATGGGAATGTCGCTTGGACGGAGGAAGAAGAATTCGATTCCGTTCTTGGTATCGAGCTGGGTCAAAGTCTTGTACGGCTTGGAAGCCTTGTAGCCACAAGCCTTCAGAAGTTCCTGGGTGGGCTCAAAGAGCATGCCCTTGTTCGGGAGAGCTACCTTAATCATAGTTTTGCGTACACTTCTTCGAGGGTGAGACCTTTTTCAGCCATCATCACGGCCACATAGTAAAGCACCTGGGAAAGTTCCAGACACTGGGCGTCACGGCTTTCGAAACGGGCGGCCATCCAGCTTTCGGCGGCTTCTTCGACGAGTTTCTTGCCAATGCCGTGGGGACCTTTCTTGAAAAGTTCCGTGGTGCCCTTACCTTCGGGCATATCCTTCTTGCGCTGGCAAGCCAGTGCGAACATCTCTTCAAATGTCATAATGGACCTCGTATTTTTTTACGGGGTAAAGATAGCTTTTTAATCAGGGGGCGTGAAAGAAACACTCCGCCGAACTGCTAGAAATAATACTCAAAATTGAGCATGATCGGCAGGAACGGGAACTGGGTCACTTCGGTCTTTTCGGGCGGATTCTTGCTCGTGTCGTAGAACGTATAGAACATGTTCTCGTGATCCGTCAGGTTGATAATGGTCCAGCTGAAGTTCCACTTGTCTTCGCGACCGATGTCGATCGGCTTCACGTCGATTCTAAAGTAATCTGTCTGGCGGCCCGCATTGCGGCTTCCCGGAAGCACCACAATCTGGTCGGAAAATTCCTGGTGTCCGAGCTCCTGCGAAAAGTAGTAGCCCTTGTATTCGCTGATCGGCATTCCCGCCGAATACTTGAGGATAATGGACGAGCGGAAATAGCGGCCAGGAATCTTGTGCTTTCGGCGGGCATTCTCGTCGCCCTTCCAGTTGATGCCCGCATCGAGCTTGAGGGCATAAGGCTGATGCCAGCTCGGGTAATACGGCCTGGTACCGTCATCGGATTTCATCACGCTAATGCTCTGGCTCCAGTTGATGCCGCCAAACCACCAGCCCCTATCCTTACGCAACGAAAGTTCGTAGCCGAAGGAGTAGCCCTCCGCGCGTCCGAAATAGTCCGCCATCACAAAATCGTCGGAAGTCGTTTCATCGTTACTGTCGAGCTCGACCACGAACGTATTCAGGTTGTTTTGCGTCTTGTAGTACACCCCCACGGTCGCATCGTAGTCTTCAAAGATTCCGCGCTGGCTGTATTCCGCGGCAAGCAACCACGACGAGGCTGGATCGATTTGAGTCCCCTTGGTCGTTTTTGTTGCTGGATAATAGAATTCGTTCAGCGTTTCCTGGTCGGTATAGACAATCGAATTCAGGTACTGCAGGTAGTAGCCGCCATAAAACTCAAGCGTCTTTTCGTCATCGAGGTTGATCGTCAGGGAGGCTCGGGGTTCCACGCCAAAATGTTCCGCGGCGGTCTGGTAATTGAAACGAAGGCCGTACTGCAACAGATAATCGGGAGCAAATTTCCAGGCATCCTGCACATAGCCCACATGGTGGAAAGGCTTCTGGATATCGGCCGCGCTTACCGTAGACATCTGTTCCTGGTAACGTTCGTAGTCATATTCCAGCTCGTAGCCAAAGGTGAACGTATGGTTCGAAATGCCCCTGAAATTCAGCCACTGCTTTCCGGCAAACGTGTACAGGTACATCTCGATGGACATGAGTTCGCCGATTTTCATGGTCTGGTAGAATTCGCTAAAGGCAAGCGTCGCGTTGTAATCCCAGTCGCCGTTAAAGCGGTGGTAAAGGCCGAGCGGAATGGCGATGTTTCCCCAGTCCATATAGAGCGGGTCAAAGCTTAAGCGGTCCTTGCCGATATAGTAGCTGAACTTCATGCGGGTATCGTCAGTGAAGTTGTACATAACGGTGCCCTGCAAGTCCGTAAACTCGTAATCGAGATTCAGGTCCAAAAGGCCAATGGCATTGCAAAGGTCAAGCACGTAGCCAATGTAGGTCGTACGCCCCGCAAACACCCAACGGGCCGGCCCCTGATGACCTTCGGTATGGAGCTGCGCGGCGAAAGTGCTTATCTTGATACTCGACTTGCTGAACCATTCGTTCACGGTATCCTGACCGCCCGCACGGCCATCCATCTTGAGCACCGAACTCAGGCGGTTGCCATACTGCGCCGGGAAACCGCTCTTGTAGAACTGCACATCGTCAATGCCTTCGACAAGGAAGGTGCTGAAAAGTCCGAAGAAATGCACCGGGGAATAGACAACGGCGTTATCGAACAGGAAAAGGTTCTGGTCGGCGGCACCACCGCGCACGTAAATCTTGGAACTGAAATCGGAACTTGCGACCACGCCGGGAAGCGCCTGGATACTCTTGATGACATCGGCTTCGGCAAGGCCCGGCATACGCTTAATGGACTTCGCGGAAACTACGGATTCACCGGGCTTACGTTTTGGACGGCGACGGAGCTGCACCACGACTTTCTTGAGCTCGGTCACCTTCGCGTTGTCGCCTGCGGCAAGGAGAGCGTCGACATCGACGTCACGCTTTGTACTGTCAGACGAATCGCTACTAGAGATTGCTTCGTCACTTCCGTTCCTCGCAATGACGTTTGTAGAATCGGGGCGTTGCGGGGTGTCCCCGCTAGAAGGGGTAGCGGATGCCGTGTCAACGGCAGCAGCGAGGGGATGGCCATTCCCTTCTTTTTTCTCGTCTTCTACAAATGCTTCGCCGAGTGCCTGCGAGAAAGCACGTTCTGCACCGATGTACTTGAGTTCGTAGCATTTTTCCTTTTCGGCTCCGGCCGTGTCGGAATTGGTAACGCAGATGTTCCAGAGCGTATCTTCGGGAAGCACAACGCTGAAGGACTTACCGACCGTCGTCTGTAGCGCCTCACCCGATTCAAGAATTTCCACGTTCAGCTTTTCGTCTGCCGCGAATGAGGAATCCAGCACGACACCGTTAAAGACAATTCCTTTCGGTGCGAGGGAATCAGGCGCAAGGGAATCCGACGCGGTCTCTTGCGCCATAGCAGCGATTGCCGCCAACATAACGATAATGCAAATTTGAAGTTTCAAGCAAAATCTCGCGTTCTAATAAAAAATAGCAAATAAGAATTCTTATTTGCTACTGTAACACCTAAAGGAGTCGGATGTGTCACTTTAATTTTTTCTCATAAAAGGAGATGCCCGCCTTCGAGGGCATGACAGCTCCGCGAACGTGACAAGTTTGCTGTTAGAACTTACCCACAGTGACGGCGGCGTAGAAACCTGGCCACCAACGAGCCTTGTGATCTTTACTGCCGAAGTCGTCGTGGTATTCCGCCAGCGGCTTGAGCCACAGCTTATCCCCAGTGATTTCATGAGCAAAGTTGAGAGAACCGCCCACAGAAAGTCCGAAGAAGGGGAAAACTTGAGTGGTGTAGCCCAGACGCAGACGATGGTGGAAATTGACGTCATCGCCGTCGTTGTATTCAAAGCCCGAGAAATCCGAATAGAGCCCATGCTTGTTTTGTGCCGTCAGGAACATGTACTCCATCTCAAAGTGGCTTCCATACTTGCCAAACTGCGTTCCAAGACCGATTCCGGTTTCATTGACATCGCTGAATTCCTTGAACTGAGTTCCCTTTTCAATCAGGCGGGCACCTTCGAGGGCAGTAAACAGGTAGGCCGTACCCATGTGGAAAGAAAGCCCAAGCGCACCCATTTCGTTCATGGAAGCCGTTACGCTCCACACGCCGTTACCGACAATATTGATGAGGCCCACCGGAGTCTTTTCGCAGCTACCGCAGATATTCACAAGACCAACCTGGCGGCCATTCGCCTTCCCCGAGATGTTCACGACACCCGCCTGCACATCGTCAATCCTGCCCGCAATGTTCAGGACAGACGCCTGCACGTTGGACTCTCCGGCGATATTCATCGCGGCAGTCGCCTGCACATCGGAGGTTCCCGCAATGTTCATCGCAGCAGACGCCTGTACATTAGACTTGCTTGCAATATTGATCGCAGCAGTTGCCTGCACATCGGACTCACTTGCCACATTGATCGCCGCAGAAACCTGAGCCTTTGCCACCCGCGCACAGTTGGCCGCAGGCGCAATCTGCATTCCAGACAAGGTATCGCCCACATAGTTCAGCGCAGCCGAGACTTGAGCCCCCGAAGACTTGCTTTTAGCGATGTTTGCTACCGGAGAAATCTGGAGACCGTCAAAGGAACCCGCATAGTTGACAACGCTCGAAACCTGGGCGCCTTCAAAATGTTCTTTCGCTCCGTTAAACGTAGCCGTCAGCTGCAAGCCGTGCATTTCCTTACGGGCAATATTTGCAAACAAGCTAATCTGTGAACCCAGCATGTAGTTGTCGGTACGCGTCACAAACAGGCCCATCTGCAAGCCCTTGCGGGGTTCACGATCCTTGTCAACTAGGTTGAAGGTCACACGGTATTTTCCGTTATGATCAAGCGAGTCGAGAGAATATTCCACGGAATCGCTACGGCCTTCGCTCCTGATTTCGCCACGGAGCATCGTCTTCTCGGCTGCAATCGCATTGAACTGTTTCTGGGAAAGGCGGGCGCGGTAGTTGTCCTGCAAGGAAACGGTCGCTTCCTTGTACTCGGCGGGACGTTCCAGGCGAACGCTGTACTTTCCGGCCGGAAAACCGAGGCTCATCGCGCGACCAGGCTTCTTGTAGAGTTCGGCAACAAGTTCACCCTTCTCGTCGCGGATAAACAGGTGACCGTCAATATCCTCGTCGAGTTCGAGGCCCGCACTCGTACTGCGCAAATCCGTCATCACCACGTCGCCAGTGCCCGCCAAGTTCATGTCGCGGCTAGGATGCTGCGCACCGCCCATCGTCGCTTCGGTTTTCTGCAGAGTTTCGTTGAAGGCAAACTGGTAGGCTTCGGAAAGCGTCACCTTGCCGTCACCGCTCACGTCGCCTGCGCCACGGAGGCCGCTCACCAGGGAATGCGTAAAGAAGGAACCCTTCAGCTTGTCGCTTTCCTGACTGGATTCGTCTTGCGTGCTGCTCGTGATAAAGGCGTAGCCTTTCATGTCGCTGCTCTTGTCGACCATGAACGCGGGGACAGCGACACCGCCCTTCACTCGCGTGATGGCGCCCGAGCCGCACGCATCGATTACTGCAATCTTCACATCGGCATTCAAGGCATCGATACGCTTGCGGAATTCCTTCCAGCTATAGACTTCTTCACCGAGGCGGAGCCCCTTTTCGTCGGCGTGACCGCTATAATAGACCAGCACTTCTTCGCGGAAATTTTCGGCACCGTTTGTCGCATTCGCCCCCTTGCCCGAATGCGCCGTCTTTGTCGCCACAAGTTTCTTGTCGAGCGCGTCCAGCTGTTTTTGCAGGCTTGCGACACTCGGTTCGGTCACCATGTGGACATTCGCCTTCGGGACTCCGCCCATCTGCGAAAGCACATTCGCAAAGGCGCGGGCGTCACTTTCGGCATAACGCAGGCGCGGACGTTCCTTGCCGCCGTTATTCGCACTCACCGCAAAAACGTAGCGTTCAATCGCAATCGATTCACCCGCCGCATGGGCAGAACCCGCTACCGCTAAAATCGCCACCAGGCATGCCGTACAAAGAGCGATGCTGCTCATCCCAAAATCGCAGCTCAAAATCTTCCCTAGAATCTTCTTCATTTTCTCCCCCTTACCTTTCCACCTTGCGAAGCGTAAACGAAACCGATTCAACCCCCTTCTGCTTCAGGGTCTTGTCAATATCGTTGCCGTCGAATTCAAACGTTTCCCCGGACGTAAGCAAGAAAAACTTCTCGAATTTCGGAGCGTCGTCCAGCTTGTAGGCAAACGGAAGTGTCGTCATCTTGCCCGGTTCGAGTTCTATAGCGCGGTTTCCTTCGCCCATGTGCATCGTCACGGTTCCGTTACCGTCCATGCTGAAAAGCATACCGAAGCACTTTTGCGGAACGCGGTAACGCAGCTGGATTTCGTCGCCTTCGCGGGCATCGCCCAAATTCACCATCTGTACTGCGCTGTCACCCGTCTTTTTCCAGACTTCGAGCGAGGCGTTCATTCCCTTGATGCGGGTTCCGTTGTCGATATCGGCCATCGCGACATCCATGGTGGAACCTGCCGCGGAGCTACCCGTAATTTCCACGTTACGGTTCAGCACCACCGCCGAGAACACGCCAAACGCGATTACCAGCGCCGCAGCCACCTTCAGCCACAACGTGTTAAAGGATCGGTTCGGACGTTCCGCATTTTCTAGCTTATCTTCAACGGCGCCAAACGGATTTTCGGCCAAGAAGCGTTTCCCTTCTTCGCGCATCATCCGCACGCGGGCGGCAAAAATTTCGTCTTCGGCCTCGCGCTGCTGCAAAGCCTTCATTTCTTCTGCGGAGAGTTCCCCCAGAAGGTAACGCTCCAACTTAAAATCGGAAATTTTGTTGACGACAGTCATCTTTCAACCTCCAGATTCTTGATTCTCTGTTGCAGGGTACGCAAACGCTTGCGCACGCCGCTCACCGAAAGTCCAACGGTTTCCGCAGTTTCTTCCAGGGTCATTCCGTCTACATAATGCAGAGTCGCGATAGTCCTTGTCGATTCCTGCTCCTTGGAAAAAATCCTCGCGAGAATTCCGCCGGCTTCGCGGCCGTCGTCATCTTCGGCGCAGGCGATGCTAAGCAAGAGTTCGCTCGAATCACAGTCCAGTCCGCGGCGTTTCTTGTCGCGGATACGGTTCAGGCAAAGCCTGGTCGCCGTATTCCACAGCAAGCTCGACGGCTGCGACAAATCCAAAGATTCGCTACGTTCGAACAGGCGCACAAAAACGTTCTGCACCATGTCCTTCGCTTCGGCATCGTCCTTGAGCAAGAACATGCAACGTCGATAAACCATCGGGGCGTACGCCTCGTACAGTTTCGAAAAAACCATGCAGTCAAGGAGATTTTTCCCGTTCATACCATTGTAACACCGGAGGAAAATAAAAGTGTCACCTAAAATTTAGAAAAAAAAGAACCCCGCTTACGCGGGGGACTCATCGTGTTCACTCAAGTGCTATTTCTTGGCGGCGGGCTTAGCGGCTTCAGCAGGTTTTGCCTCGGCGGGCTTCGTTTCAGCCTTTTTAGCAGCGGGTTTCGCCTGCGCCTTCTTTTCTGCCGCGGGCTTTGCTTCTTCCTTCGCAGCGGGCTTTGCCTCGGGCTTTTTCTCGGCAGACTTCGTTTCGGCCTTTGCAGGTTCAGCGGGTTTCGCCGTCGCGTTCGTTGCAGGAGATGCCGCAGGTTCCACCGCCGGGGCAAGCGCAGTACTGTCAATCGCCGGAACCTCGGCAAAGACCTTCAGAAGTTCCACCTCGAACACGAGCATCGCATTAGAGGGAATCATCGGCGGAACACCCGCCTCGCCATAGGCCAGTGCGCTCGGAATCCAGGCTTTCACCTTGTCGCCTTCCTTGAGCACCATCAGCAAGTCCTGCCAGCCTTCAATCACCGCGTTCACCGGGAATTCGAGCGGTTCGCCGCGCTTTACGCTATTGTCGAACTCGGTACCGTCCAGAAGCGCACCCACATAATGCACCTGTACCTTGTCAGCCATCTTGGGGCTAATGCCCGTACCGGCCTTGATGACCTTGTACTGTACTCCCTTCGGGGTCACCTTGACCGTCGTATCCTTCACATTTTCGGCAAGGAACTTGGTCTGTTCGTCAAGAGCCTTCTGCGCGGCAGCCTTTTCGTCGGCCTCCTTCTGCTTCTGCATCTGCAGCAGCAAATCCTGCAACGCCGATTCCGCAACGGAATCCGCCATCTGTACGGGCCGCGTCGAATCCACCTCGTCGCGAATGGCACCCATCAGCACATCCATATCCAAGGGAACCTTGACATTTGCAATCGCCTTGCCCAAATCCATACCCAAGGCATAGCTATAGCGGTTCGTCGGATTATCCAGATCCAACTTTGCAGGCTGAGTAACAGTGCTGTCCGCAGCCGGAGTCTCGGCAACCGGTTCAACGGCGGGTTTCTGGGCACCGCCACAGGCAACGAGAGCGCCAAAGAGGGGCAAAATTGCACCCAAAACGTATTTGGAAGTCATTTCAAGTCCTTGGATATAGTGATTTTTGACACATTTAAAGATAGCAAACGCCCAAAAGGAACAGTAGGCGAACACTTTTTAGAACCGTTTTTAACACCAAAAAATACGAAAAATCACCCCTCAAAACCACTTTTTAAGGTAAATATTTCTTTTTTCGCTCAAAAAAGGCACTTTTATCCATAATTGCAAAATGTGATAAAAATTACAGTTGTAAAAACCGGTTTACAAAAGGGGTTGCGCGAACAGCATTTTGTTTCTAAATTTACACATAAGAGTGAGAAATATAAGGAAAAAGTATGAACTATCGTTTTGAAAATTACATAAATTCAGCCGCTTCCCACAAGCAGGCTTTCGATAGCTCCATCGAAGGCGTTCGTCAGAGCCTGCACGACTCGCTGAACACAACAAGCGACCCCATCGCCGCAAGTTCCTCCAAGACTGGCTGGCTGAAGGGTTCGCTCTCCTACCCGTGGGTATTTGTCTGTTCCTTGGTCCCAAGCCTCAAGGATCTCTTCTAAAAATTTCCAACTGAACACTTGGCACCCTGCAAAAACGCAGGGTGTTTTTTTATTTTTGGCGAAAAACGGAGACCTTTTATGGCAGCACTCATCCTCGACGGCAAGGCCCTTGCCAAGACCACTGAAGAAGAACTCAGCGCCCGCGTGGCCAAGCTCAAGGAAAAGACGGGCAAGACCCCCATCCTTGCAACAATCCTCGTCGGTGATGATCCGGCCAGCGCCACCTACGTCAAGATGAAAGGCAACGCCTGTGGGCGCGTGGGGATGGAAAGCATCCGCGTGGTTCTCCCCAAGAACACCACCACCGAAGAACTCCTCAACAAGATTCAGGAACTCAACGAGAACCGCGACGTGCACGGCATCTTGCTGCAGCACCCAGTTCCGCGCCACATCGACGAACGCGCCGCCTTCGAAGCCATTGACGCCCGCAAGGACGTTGACGGCGTAACCTGCCTCGGTTTTGGCCGCATGGCTATGGGTGAACCCGCCTACGGTTGCGCAACGCCGGCCGGCATCATGCGCCTGCTGAAGGCCTACAACATTCCGCTCAAGGGTAAGCACGCCGTGGTCGTTGGCCGCAGCGCTATCCTCGGAAAGCCGATGGCACTCATGCTCTTGAACGCAGACTGCACCGTGACGATTTGCCACAGCAAGACCGAGAACCTGCCCGAATTCGTGAAGCAGGCCGACATCCTGGTGGGTGCAGTCGGCAAGCCGGAATTCATCAAGAAAGAATGGATCAAGCAAGGTGCCGTCGTGGTAGACGCCGGTTACCATCCGGGTGGCGTCGGCGACATCGAAAAGGGACTCGACGACGTAGCCTCCGCCTACACTCCGGTTCCGGGCGGAGTAGGCCCCATGACAATCAACACGCTCATTTACCAGAGCGTAGAAAGCGGCGAGAAGTATTTAGGATAAAACCAATCGGCCCTTCGGCAGGCTCAGGGACCTTAATAAGGTTAGCGAGCTTGCGAAGCGTGAGCTTGTCGAACCACCGGGACCTTATACAGGTTAGCGTCTGGTCCGTTCCAGTTCTACGGCGTCCGTTTCAGGAGAGTTGGGCGAAAGCATCCCTTTCACCATATCGCCTACGAACTCGGCACCGACGCCGATTGCCGTTCCTACAGTAGAATCATTCGAAAACTTGCGGCTGTCCATCTCGGCAGTCGCATTCTTCATGGCGGCCTTTTCGTTTTCCTTAGGATCGGAATAGACAATCGGTCCCTTCTTGTGTCCGAGGTCAATCGAATCAACTGCCGTGGGCGCCTTTTTTTGCACGAGTTGCGCACTTGCAGCAGACAACATCAAAAGAAGAGCAAATCCCAGAGTTTTCATATCCATAAAATAAAAAAAAGGGCGGCCATCAGCCACCCTTGTCTTCGCAGAAAGCTTTTACAGAGAGTTGTCCTGAGGATCATCCGGTATGGGATCCTCACCAGAATCTTCCTGAGGACCGTCCGGTACAGCATCTTCCTCAGAGTCGTCCTCTTCGGAAACGTCCTCAGCAATGTCTATCCAGTTTCATTCTCCCGATTCACCATCCTCTCGACAAACATATTTACCCATTCTTCTCGCCGTATACAGTGTCTTACCGGCATTGCCCAGATTCGTTACTCACTTCACCACTCACCCATTCGTCGCCACCGCGCAAATCGCCCGCATCGGCCAAAGTCATGAATTCGTCCGAAGACGGGACATGCCAATCCGGAGGGCAAAGATCATCACTCAAAGACCGAAAAGAACTGCAGCGGCAATTCCGCCCATTCTAAAACTCTTTGTCATAAAAGCCTCCTAGCTAAAAAATTTATCGACGAAAAAGAGAAAATCCCCGGCACTGCCAGGGATTCTAAAAACGCCTAAAGCGCCCTATTCTGAACAAAGTTTTCTAATTAGACTTTATCCAAAGCCTGCGTGAGGTCGGCGATAATGTCTTCGACATTTTCGATACCGACGCTGAAACGGATCAGGTCCGGTGCAACGCCTGCTTCAATCAACTGTTCGTCGCTGAGCTGACGGTGAGTGTGGCTAGCCGGGTGCAGCACGCAGCTGCGGGCGTCGGCCACGTGGGTCACGATGCAAATCATCTTGAGGCTGTCCATGAACTGGATGCTCTTTTCGCGGCCACCCTTGATGCCGAACGTGAGCACGCCGCACGGGAGCCCGCCCTTGAACTGCTTCTTGGCAAGTTCGTGGTACTTGTTGCCCTCGAGGCCCGCGTAATCGACCCAGGCCACCTTCGGGTGGTTCTGCAGGAACTTCGCGCAGGCGAGAGCGTTCTCGCAGTGGCGCGGCATGCGCAGGTGAAGCGTTTCAAGGCCAACGTTCAGCAGGAACGCGTTCTGCGGAGCCTGGATGCTGCCGAGGTCGCGCATGAGCTGGGCCGTAGCCTTCGTGATGAAGGCGCCCTTGCCGAAAGCCTTCGTGTAGGCAAGACCGTGGTAGCTCGGGTCCGGTTCGGTTAAGCCCTTGAACTTGTCGTGATGGGCTTCCCAGTCAAAGTTACCGCTATCCACGATGCAGCCACCGACTGCCATGGCGTGGCCGTCCATGTACTTGGTGGTGGAATGCGTCACGATGTCCACGCCGAATTCAATCGGGCGGCAGAGAATCGGAGTCGGGAACGTGTTATCGACAATCATCGGCACACCGTGCTTGTGGGCGATATCCGCAAAGCGCTTGAGGTCCAGAATCTTGCCAGCCGGGTTTGCCACCGTCTCGCCGAAGAAGCACTTGGTGTTCGGGCGGAAAGCCTTTTCGATTTCTTCATCGCTCGCGTCCTGGTCCACGAACGTGCATTCGATGCCGAGCTTCTTCATGGTAACGCTGAAGAGGTTGCTCGTACCGCCGTAGATGGCGCTGGTGCTGATGAAGTGGTCGCCCGCCTCGCAGATGTTGAACACGGCGAAGAAGTTCGCCGCCTGACCGGAACTCGTGAGCATCGCAGCGACACCGCCTTCCATGGCCGCGATCTTGGATGCCACGGCATCGTTGGTGGGGTTCTGCAGGCGCGTGTAGAAGTAGCCGCTGGCCTTCAGGTCGAACAGGTCGGCCATCGCGTTGCTGGACTCGTACTTGAAAGTGGTGCTCTGGTAGATGGGGAGGACGCGCGGTTCGCCGTTTTTCGGCTGCCAGCCGCCCTGTACGCACAAAGTTTCGATCTTGGACATTTTTGCCTCTTGTTAAAAACTCGTTTAAATATAGATAGCAGCCCATTTTCCGGCGACTAACATATTTTTTGTATAGGCAAATATAGAAAAATGCTATTGCGCGTCAATGCGTTTATGCAAATACCCGCATACATTATTCCGATACCTACCTATAGTTTTTTACTATAACTAGAATTTCACTGAAATTCGCAACAAAAAACTATTTTTGTTTTCGATGATACCCAGTCGCAACAGTCTCGCCTTTTGGCATTTGCTCGCCATTATCACCATCACCTTTTGGGGCACGAGTTTCGTGAGCACGAAGGTGCTCCTGAATCATGGCTTTTCGGCGGTGCAGATTTTTTCGTTGCGTTTTGCGATTACCTACTTAATCCTTTTAGCGGCAAGCCATAAGCAATTCCGCAGCAAGAACTGGAAACATGAACTGATTCTGTTCATCAGCGGCATCACAGGCTGTACACTTTATTTTTGGACCGAAAATACGGCACTTTCATTTTCGCCGTCGAGCAATGTGGCACTCATTATTTGCGCAAACCCGTTGCTCATTCTGATTTTCGGAGGAATCTTCTATAAGAGCGAACGCCTTGGAAAGCGACAGATTCTAGGATGCCTCGTCACATTTGTCGGCATGGTGCTGGTGGTGTTGAACGGCAAGTTCGTCTTGAAGCTTTCGCCCGTAGGCGACTTGCTTGCCTGCAGCGCCGGAGTCATGTGGGCGATCTATTCGCTAGTCGTGAAGCAGTTGAACGGCAAGTACAATTCGCTGTTCATTACGCGAAAGATGTTTTTCTACGGAACACTGATGTCTATCCCCGCCTTGTTCATCGAGGCGCACGGAGACATTTCGAAGGTACTTGACATTCCGTGGCAGAACTTTATGGAGCCGGTTGTCGCTTTTAACTTTTTGTGCCTTACGGTATGTTGTTCGTTATTTGGATATCTTATCTGGAATAACGTACTGAAACAACTCGGTACGGTTCTAGCAAGCAACTACGGCTATGTAGCGCCCCTGATTACCATGATTACGGCAGCGATCGCCCTTGGAGAGCGCATTACGCCCATCGCGATTGCAGGAGCCGGTGCCATTATCATAGGAATGCTTCTGGCGGAATTCAAGCGGAAGTAGAATTACTCGATTTCGGTAAAGCGATCGACCAGGGTACCGTCGGCAAGCGTCACTTGACTTTCAAAGTCTTCGCGGGCGCGCACCCACAAGGTGCCCTTCGGGTGGTCGGGCGTTTCGTACTCGCTGCGGTAAACCACCAAAGGCTTGACCGTTTCACAATCGAGCGCGTTCGACTCGATGACCGTATAGGTCATCGTTTCTTTTTTATAGTGGCGGTACCTGTGGCCGGCAATTGCTTTTGACATATTACTTTTCCAGAAATTCCATCAGGCTTGGCATAAGGGCTTTCATGTCGCGCACACCCATATCGTAGAGTTTCACGAGTTTCGACTTGTCCTTTTCGAGGCGTGAAATATCGAACGTTTCGGTCGGGCGGATTCTGAAAGTCGTTCCGCGCCTGCACCATTCATCAAGCGTTTCAAGGCACTGGTTATAGCGAATGTGGCGCGTACGTGCCGCCTCGATAAATTTCGGGTACTTGCGGTAAAGAATCTTGAACAGGGGAATCATCGAGTTCGGTTTCTTGATAAAGCCCTCGGGCTGCGTCACGATAACGACCTGCTTTTCAAAGCCCTTCTGCGCCATGATTTCGAACGGGATACTATCGGCAATACCACCGTCTAGAAGCTTCATTCCGTTCAGTTCCACAATGTGGCTCATCAGCGGAAGGGAGGCCGACGCACGGATGTTGTCCATGTCTTCGGTCTTGTCGAGGTCTCGCGTCAAGAGGTACTCACCCTCGCCCGTTTCAAGGTTCGTTGCCACCGCGTAAAAATCCGAGACGGCGGCATTCTCACGGAATTTTTCGAAATCAAACGGATCGACCACGCGCGGAATCTGGTTGTAGCAGAAATCGTAATCGAAGAATTCACCCGTACGGATCATGTTGCGCCAACTCATGTACCGCTTGTCCGCCGAATGGATCACGTCAAGGCGCTTGTTCCTTTCGCGCTGTTCCGACAAGAAACTGCAGAGATGCGTGGCCCCGGCCGATGTCCCAGAATAGCCCCCGAACTGGAGTCCGTTATCGAGCATGACATCCAGGACTCCCGCAAGATACGCCCCGCGCATACCACCCCCTTCGAGAGCGAGCGCCACATTCCTATACATCGCCATCAGGCATTCTCCATCAGCCACAAGAAATCTTTCGGGTGTTCCACGAACTTTTCCGGATGCAGCTTGTGCTTTGCGAAAAATTCTTCGCGCGTCATCCATACAAATCCGTCGACTTCACCCGGCTGCGGCACGAGAGATTCCACCTCAACGTCCGAGAGCGTTATCTTGTAGACATCGTAATATTCATTGTCGAGGTAGGAGCCGCCGTTAAGCACGCTTTCGTGCTTAGCCTCGAATACATATTCGAGGTCGCGCGAACTTTTCTGCACGCCCAGTTCTTCTCTGAGTTCGCGCACGGCGGCGTTCACGCTGCTGTCACCCGCCGAAATATGCCCCGCACAGCTCGTATCGAAAAGCCCCGGATTATTCTCCTTGACGCGGCTACGCAGCTGAAACAGAATCCGTCCCTTACCGTCAAACGCCCAGATATGCACCGTGCGATGCCAAAGACCTTCGGAATGCACTCGAGTACGTCCGCAAGAAAATCCGGCAGGCGATCCATCCGCATTCAACACGTCAATCTGTTCTTCTGTCATATACGTTCCTTCAAAGACCGCAGCAGGTCGGTGTATTTCAAGATCATTTCGTCATGGTAAGCATGCACATAACTATAGTCGCCCCCGTTACAGGCGAATTCCAGCGACTTCGCGCGGCTCGCAATGTCAATCGCCCCTATGAAAAGAGCTCTCGACTTGAGAATTCGCACCATCAGGCGATAATTTTCAAAATCTTCCGCCTTCAGGAACCTCTCCAATTCATCGATGCAGGATCGTTCCACAAAGGCCTTTATCTTTTGGCGATAAAGCGTCACGTTCCTTTCGCAACACTCCATTCCCACCTGGACATTCAGCAGGCCTTCTACCCTCATGGCCTCCAGATCATCCGGCAAGGACGGCATTTCCAAAGGTTGCGCCGCCATGGTCCCCGCATCGCGCAATTCCTGATCCACACCATCGATCAATCCGTTCAAGGACTTTTCACGTTCCAACGTATTTTCCTTTACGGTCAAATCCTCGTCCGTATCCGAGTCGTACCAACGAATTAAGTTTTCCGGCAGGTACTTGAGCAACATGGTAAACAAGGCGTCTTCACGTATCGGCTTCGTCAAGAAATCGGCATAACCCGCCTGCTTGCAAATCTCACGAGCCTTCGTATCGGCAAGGCCGGTAAGCATCACGATCGGGGAACTCGCATTCGGATGGTTCGGCAAGCTTTTCATAATAGACAGAAGATTCATTCCGTCAATGACCGGCATCGTATGGTCCAGGAATACGATATTGTAATAGGAGCGTTTGAACTTTTCGATAGCCTCCATTCCATTACTCACCGCATCGAGACAAATGTGGGTTTCCTTCAAGATTCCCTCGATAACGCGCAGGTTCATGGGAACTTCGTCAATCACAAGGATAGATGCCGTCGGAGCATAGAAATGCTTTCCCCCATTTCCCGTGGTCGCCACCATTTCCTCGTAACGGCGCATAAAGTCACCCATCGGTTCATACTTCACCACCTTCTGCGGCAGCGCAATCACATACGCAGGCGAACCATCCAGAGTTCCATCTTCACGGAATTCCCCCTGCATCAAGTGGACAAGCCGCTTTACAAGAATCAGGCCGATTCCCGTCCAGCCATGTCCAGAATCAGGCACCGTAATCGTCAAGGTGACCGAGCTGTCCGAAATCTCGTCGGCAGAGCCGATAACGTCACGTTCAAACCCCACGACAATCTTTGCTGTTTCTGCCGGCAAAAGCATTTCCGCATTCCAGAAAATATTTCCAAAAATCTGGCGCAGGCGCATTTCGTCGCCCAACAACCTTGTCGGAAGCGAAGGCTCCACTTGCAAGGTAAAGTTGAACTTCTTGTTCCTATTGCGCGCAATCGTAAAGCAACTGCTCAAAATCGCGAACAGGTCGTATTCCGCCGGAACAATTTCGAGTTCATGGGTTGCCGCCTTGGAATAGTCGATCAAGTTGTCCGCAAGGGCAAGCAGGCTCTGTCCTGCATCCTGCATTTCATGGGCATATTCCTTTACAGACGCATCCGAACTTTCGCGGCGAATAACGGATCCCATTCCCATAATTCCCGAAACGGGCGAACGAATTTCCTGCCCCACCTGCTCCAACAGCGCCAAGTGTTCCTGGCGCAGGCGTTCCATGGGAACAGCATTTTCAACCGTCCGGCGACGCTCCCGGTGTTTACGGTCGATCATGAACCAGACGACAAGCACCATCAAGAATAGCAGCACCAGCAAGCCCACGACCCAGAAAACCAGGAAGGCAATGCTTTTCATGCCCTTCGCGATATGCGCCCTGGACACCATCCCCGCAAGCGAGAATTCCGGACGCATCAAGTCTGCACGGTAGAAATAGTAGCGTTCGCCATCGACTTCGCCACCCGATACCGCCACCGAAGTCTTCTTGAGCATCACCTTCAGGTCGCCGTAAATCTTGTTGTAATCCTGGGCCTGCCAGGCCGAATCATTCCACCATTTTCCCTTTAGCGCCTCCAGGACCACATCTTCATCGTCATTCAAAACAGCGGCAAAGCATTTTTCACGGACGCAGTCCGTATGGAAAAAGCCATCCATCGAATGTCCGTAGTGTAACTTGAACAAGACATAGCGTACGTTACGGCCATGATAAACGGGAACACTGAGCAAAAGTCCCTTTCCGTGCCGGAAACAGACGGATGGCTTACCGTGGAACGATTCCACGACGCACCTAAAATCACTCACCGAAATCTGGTCCTCTGGATTATCTACAAAAAGTTCCCCCTCTAACGACATGATTCCATAGCGAATATCTTCTTCGTCATTCTGGCTGTTCCTAACGACATAATCCATGTGTTCGAAGTCGTCTTCGATATGCTTCGCCATTACCGAAAGAGCATCCAAGCGAACACGGACTTTTTCGTTGACAAGTTCCGCCATCAAAGACGCCTGACGCGACAGCTGACGCATCGCGTAGGCATCCATCAGGGTATCCAGCTTTACACGGAGCAAAATGCACATCAGGCAAAGAATAAAGGTGACTATGGCAATCCATACCACCAGCCTGTAATTGAACCGAGTCGATCTAGGGTTTAAGTCCATCGACAACTCCCTTGACATACCAGTCGAAATGGTTGAGCAAATCATCGTCTGTCATACTTTCACCCTTTTCGACACGCAAAACACCATGATTGTCCACCAAAGGCCCCTGGAACACATCAAACGTTCCATACTTTAGACGTTCCCATTCGCGGTTCACCATTTGACGCACACTGTCGGGAACATGCTCCGACATCGGCGCAAGATCGATGAGCCCGCTTTCTAGCCCGAGCCAATAATTTTTCCCCATGGGCTTTCCCTGCAGGGCATCGTTGATGCAAGGTTCGTATATAACCTCCCAATGCCAAATTGGAGCGGTCAAGAAATGTTTCGGGAAACGCGCCGAATTATCCTTGTTGTAGCCCACGATCCATATATTTTTTTCGTCCGCAATTTCGTAGGGAGAAAGAGCGTTCACGTGAGCCGTCAATACGTCAATCTTATGCTTATCGATCAAGTCGCGCGTCGCATCGGCCGCCATAGACTCGTCGCCCCAGGAATTACTCCAACTTACATAGACCTTTGCCTCCGGGTTCACCCTCTGCACTCCAAGAGCAAAGGCGTTGATTCCTCTATTCACCTCAGAATAGTTGAAGGCCGCGATATAGCCAATCTTATTCGTCTTCGTCTTTGCGCCGGCCACCATCCCCGATAAATAGCGCATCTGGTAAATACGGCCGAAGAAGGTCGACAAATTAGAAGCCGTACGTACCCCAGTCGCATGGAGGAAACTCACCTCGGGGTGCTTACGCGCCACGTTCAGCGCCATACTTCCGTACCCGTTCGAATTCGCTATTATAATTTTTGCACCATTACGAATTGCCTTTTCCATAATGGAACTCGCCGTCGAATCCGTCGGGACATTTTCGCAGTAGTCCATTTCAAGATTCAACCGTTCCGCGACACGTTCCAGGGCCTCATAATGCGATTCATTCCAGCTGTGGTCACCGCTAAAGCCCGTCATCACGACAGCGACTCCTCTTTTCTGCCTGGAATCGGACCTTTCAAAATCCTGATCGCGCACGGCAAGGATTCCCGCCATAATCAGAAGTACGATCACCGAAGAAATTCCAATCCAACGAATCACGGTTCTATCCCCCTCTGAATCTTATGGATCAATTCCGCATGCATCGCCATGGCAAGTTCATGGTGCGCTCGCACAAAGTTCATCCTGGACTCGCGGCAAGCATTTTCCAGTTCACGGAAAGCCTCCGCCACGGCACTAGCCCCGATTGCAGCAGACGCATCACAAAGGACGTGTGCATAAAAACGGTAGTTGTCCCATTCGCCATTCTTGAAGCAAGTATCGACGTTACGGTAAATCGGGGATCCGACGTATTCCTGGAGCATTTCCATATAAATTTCAGCGTCTTCGGCGCAGTAATCAAGTCCCGCCTTGACATCGAGAATTTCCTGTAGCGAATCAAATTTTGCCACGGGGTTCGCACTTGTCACCGGCACCAGTTCCACGTCGTCATTAGACACCTTCAGGTCCTGATCCACCCTACTATGCTGAATCGCCTCACGCAAGGCGTCTTCGTCAGCAGGGGAATTCAGTAGGTCTTCTGCAGAAAGCACCTTCTGCTTAGGCAGGTACCACTTGAGCGCCCTCAGCAAATCGCGTTCCTTGATGGGCTTAGGCAGGTAGTCCGTAAAGCCTTTCGCCAAAAGAGATTCCTTCGAATCGTCGTAACCTTCGGACGTGAGCGCAATGACCGGAGTATCCCGATTCGCAGACACCTCCAAAGCAACCATCTTCCTGTACGTATCCAGCCCATCCATCACGGGCATCAGATGATCCAGGAAAATCAAGTCGTAATGTCTGGACTGCACAAGCAACAGACACTGTTCCCCACTCACGGCGGTATCCACCTGAACCTGAGTAGCCTTCATAAAGCCGATTAGCACCTTCAAGTTCATTTCGACGTCGTCGACCACCAACACCCGTGCCTCGGGAGCAATGAAAAGGTCCGCACCATCAGCCTTCTTACGAGACGCGTTCCTGTAGCGGATAAAGAAATCGCCCATCGGTTCTACGCTCAGCACAAGCTGCGGAATCTTGACCGTAAACGAAGAACCTTCGCCAAAGTGACTATTGACGGTAATCTGCCCTCCACACTTGGCAACCAGTTCCTTGGTAAGGCTCAGGCCAAGCCCCATGCCTTCCAGCATTTCCGGAGATTCCTTATCGGAAAGATACTTGTCAAAAATACCGTCTAAGTCTTCCTTGCGAATGCCAACGCCGGTATCCTTGACCACAAACTTGAGCATCACGTATTCATCGGATTTTATGCTTCCGATCGGGGGCAAGCGTTCAAAGTTCACCGACAAGGTCACTTCGCCCACCTCGGTAAACTTGATGGCGTTCGAAAGGAGGTTGTTCAGAATCTGCCGGATGCGAGTTTCGTCGCCCCAAAGGCTAGACGGAATATCGGGATTGCAGTCCAGGACAAAGCGTAAATTCTTGGCCTTTGCCTTGGGGAAATTTTCGTCATAGCAATCCACCAGCACCGAGAACACGTCATACTCCATCGAGACGATGCTCATTTTCCCGGATTCAATTTTGAACACATCCAGCACGTCGTTCACTAGTGAAAGCAAGCCCTGCGCCGCACTCTGGACGTTTTTCACGCACTCCTTCAAGGCCTTATCGCGAAGCTCCTTCAAGACAACGGCGTTCAACCCAATCATCCCCGTCACCGTCGTGCGGATTTCGCGGCTCAAGTTATTCAGGAAACCCGACTTGGAACGGTTAGCCCGCAAAATTCGGATACGGCCCACAAAGCAAAGTCCCATTACAAAGGCAAACAGCAAATAAAGGGCTACCGCCAAGATTACAATCTTCATAGAGGCGACCTTCAGGTCGTGCCAAAGGGCTTCGCTATCGACAAAGCGAACCATAAACCACCTGTCCTTGAGCAGCGACGATATGACAAGGTAGTCCTTGCCACCGTAATTGAACACGAACGGTTCACCCTTTTTCATCAGAATCACACGGGCAAGTTTGTGTTCTTCGGTTTTCCAATAATCCGACGACAGATAGTTGCGTCCCTGTTGCGTCGCATTGGAATGCGTCACCACGAGCCCGTTCTTGTCCAGAAGCATCCACATGTCCGAATACTGCCATTCCCCGACACAGGCCTGCAAGTCCTTCAGGTAAAGGTCTACCGCGAGAACGCTTTTCTTGTCGTACAGGCGCTTGCTCAGCGAAATCACCTGGACATTTTCGGGCGGAGTGATATGCGGGGCCACAAGGCCCACCTTTCCGCGGGCCATAAAAGCTTCCTGATACCAGGGACGCCGCGAAGGAACGTAGCCTACGGAAGGAGTCCACTTACTTCCACTGTAGAATTCATCCTGAAATACGCCGAACAGGTTCCAAATGATATTGTTTTCCTGTCCAAGGTGATATTCAAATTCCGCAACCAACAGGGATTCAATCTGCGCATGCGCCGCATTCTGCTGCAAAAAATTTTCGACGGATCGGCTCGTCGAATTCAGCACCATTTCGCCACGGTTCAAAAAGCCCTCGATTGCAGCGGCATCCTTTTCGTTCGAGGCAATAAAGGTCTGCTCCGTCTTTTCGCGAATCGCTTCCTGATAGACAGACTTTATGTAGAACAGCAGTGAAAACACTCCCACTGCAACGGCAAGCAGAACTAACCAGAATTGCACCCAAAGACGCTTTTCGTTTTCGATGGCTCTAAAGAACATACGTCAAAAATATAAGTTTTAAATCGGAACCGGCGACACCGACAACCGAATAAGACGGATTTAGTCCCCCAATACGCGCCATTTTAAGGGAATGTTTTGTATTTTAGGGGTATGAAGTTCGACAGAGAAAAATTGACAGGTCTGCTCAAGACGGCAGAATCCGAAGGAATTTTCAACAAGGCGGTCGCCGGATTCATTCTGCCCGACGGTCATCGCGAAATCATTTCGCTCAATACACCCGAAAACACGGTGTTCGACGTCGCCTCGCTCACGAAGGTTTGCCCCACGTCCACGCTCGCCCTGAGTTACATTCTTGAAGGATCGCTATCGGTAGACACGAAGGTCATCGACTACATTCCCGAACTACAGACAAACTACCGCGAAAACATCCGCATTTTTCACCTGTTGACCCACAGCCTCGATTACCGCGTTCCCATGAAAACGTTGCGTACACTCCCTGCAGAAGGAATCCTGAATGCGCTTTACACGTACCAGTTTGAAAAGGCACCCGGCGCGGACTTCAACTACGGTAACCCCGCGAGCGTGTTGCTCGGAATCATCCTGCAGCGGCTCAAGGGCAAGGACCTGCAGCAACAGGGCCGCGAGCGTTTTTTCATTCCGCTCGGCATGACGCGTTCCGGCTGGGATCCGCTCTCACGCGACTGGAATCCGATTCCCAAAAGCGAAATTTCGCCGACGGAAATCTGCAGTTTCAGGGGCCGCGAAATCTGCGGTGAAATCCACGACGAAAGCGCCTGGGTGCTGCGGAAACTTTTCCCTGTCGGTAGCGCAGGCATGTTCAGCTGCGTGCCCGACCTGCTGAACTTTGTACAGATGATCTTAAACGACGGTATTTCTGCTGAAGACGCGCGGGTCGCCCCCGCAGGCATCTTGAAGATGGTCAGCGAAAACGCCTTTGCGCTCCCCTCCGCCAGCAAGTATTCCTCCGCAAAGGACGCCTGCACCGCCCTCGGCTGGGAACTGAACAGCGAGAAGTTCATGGGAACGCACGTGTCGCCACACACCTTCGGAAAGACAGGATTCACCGGCGCAAGCATCGTCGCCGACCCCGACCAGGGTGCCGCCGTGGTGTTGCTCAGCAACTTCACCTATCCGCACCGCGAAGCAAACGCCGACCGCATCCACGCCTTCCGCGCAAAGCTCTCCGACGCATTCTTTGAGTAGCTAATCGTAGATTGCGACACGATCATGTCATCCTGGAGCGTAGCGACGGGATCCATTTTTCTACATTTACGCCTGCAATGGAACTTGATGCCGCACATATCGCCCTTTACGCCGCCTACTTCGTTCTAGGCGCGGTCGTAAGCCTTATCAACAGCATCGCGGGCGGTGGCTCCACGTTGAGCCTTCCTATCATGATATTCCTCGGTCTCCCCGCCACCGTCGCAAACGGCACGAACCGCATCGGGCTTATCATCGGGAACTTCAGCAGCGCACTCAACCTCGCCCGTCACGGCTACCTGAATTTAAAGCTGTTCTTCCAGCTGCTGATTCCCACTTTCCTCGGGGCACTCCTCGGCGCCTGCTTTTTGGTGCGCATCGGAGACAAGCTTTTCCAGGCAATCCTCGCTGTTGTCATCTGCCTTGTGGTCGTGATGAGCAACCTGAACAAGAACATTCTCGGAAAGCCGCCTGAAAATCCTCCCGAAAAATTGACTTTCAAAGGGGCGCTTGGATTTTTCGTCATCGCCCTTTACGGTTGCATCGTGCAGGTCGGTGTGGGTTTCGTACAAATTTTCGGACTTACGCGATACACGGGACTCGCCCCCGTCCAGATAAACGCCCTCAAGAACGCGCTCACCAACGTCTTCCTGCTGGTTAGCACATTCGCCCTCGGCATGACGGGAAAAATCAACTGGCCCATCGCCATCATCATGGCAGGCGGGGCCTGGGTCGGCGGCTACTTCGGCAGCTTCCTGCAGCGCAAGAAAGGCAACAAGTTCATCCAGCGCTTTATCAGCATCTGCAGTATCGGCATGGCCATCGCACTCGTGGTGGACTTGATTGTGAAATAACGCATTCACTTTGCTAAAAATTTTTTCTCGTTAATATCGGCCCCTTTGGGCCCCTAAATCTTCGAAATTCGACCAAAATCGCCATTTTGGACGCATTTTCGATGTAAAGCGATTGGGCTTGACGGGGGAACTGTGCCGAAGATATATTAAAGGCATGGCAAAATTGCCAAACACAAAAATTTACATCTTATACACTTATTATTGATTTTAAATGTATAAGATGTTATATTTAGGAGTATGGAAACGATGCAGAAAATGCGAAAATTTTCCAATAGGGGGTATTTCTCCCTTAAACAGTGCCTGGAGCACGGTGTTTCTAGGTACGACCTGAAGAATCTGGAGGATTCCGGAAAAATAAAGAAGGTCAACTACGGACTGTACGCATTCGCTAACGTGGTTGAAGACGAATACTACATTCCGCAAGTGTTGAGCGACAAAGTGGTGTATTCCAACGAGACCGCACTTTATTTGACCGGATACAGTGACCTTCTTCCTGAAATTTTTACGGTAACCGTCCCGAAGGGTTACCACTCAAAAAAACTGTGGCGGAACTTCTTGGTGCGTCAGACCCCTGCCGAATTGTTAAACGAAGGCGTTCAAGAAATCCAATCGTTCTACAGCAACCCCCTGAAGGTTTATTGCATCGAACGGACCTTGTGCGAACTGCTCCACAGCCGAAAAGACTTCAACAAGGAAAGATATATTCCCGCCTTGCAAAGGTACATGGCATCAAAGGATCGAAAAATCTGGAAACTGACGGATTACGCTCGAATGTTCAATGTTGAGAATAAAATTCGCCCGTATCTGGAGGTGCTGATTTGAAAACTCGCAACGCGATGCAACTCAAGTCCTTTATCAAGACCCGCGCCATTGAACTGAATCTCCGTCCACAACAAATGTTACATACCTACTATATGGAATGCTTCGTCAACCGCTTAGCACATTCCGATTACGTAGACAATTTCATTCTCAAAGGCGGATACCTGATTTCCAATTTAATCGGTTTTCAGGCAAGGACAACGATGGATGTGGATACGACCGTCAAGAACTTTCCTATCGACGAATCCGCGATGACTGCGGCACTCACGCATGTTTGTCAAGTTCCTGTCGAGGACGATTTCACTTTTGAATTAGACCATCTGGAACGTATTCGCGAAGAAGACGATTACCAAGGCCTCCGTGCATTTTTGAATGTAAGCTATGGTGAAATACGTGGTACACTGACAATGGATATTACTGCGGGAGACAGCATCTATCCCGGTATCCAGCAAATGTTTTTCAAAAGAAATTTCGACAATTCGCTCATCAAAGCCTGGTCGTACCCAGTCGAAAACATTCTCGCCGAAAAACTGGAGACAATCATCACAAGGGACGAATTCAACACGCGCCCCCGTGACTACTACGATGTATATATGCTCACGAAACTCGTTGAGTTTGATGTCCCGACCTTAAAGCACGCCCTGCTTGCGACCGCAGAACATCGCAAGTCCACAGATGTGGTGACAAAGGAATATGCCCAGCGATTGAATATTGTCGAACAGAGCAATAATGTTCGACGACTGTGGAATAGGTATAGTTCAAACTTTAACTATACCAAAGGAATTTCTTTTGAAGCCGTTTTTGAAGCCACCCGCAATTTGCTAGAAAAAGTGATGAAATCGTAGCCTAAAAAATTGAAAATTTCAAAGTCTATTTTAGGACACATTTTTCTTCAACAAGATCTCTTATAATCGTTTCAATCCTTGTTCCATATAGGACATTATGTTTCTGTTCGTAATTTGTGACGATTCCAGCTAAATTCCCATTTTTATCAAAAATAGGACCTCCACTCATACCTTGAGGTTCCGGGAAAACAAATGGTTCTTGCGTTTTTGCATTCACCACCCTTTGTTTGTGAAATCTTATTGCAATGCGCTCATATGGGTCTATTTTTAGCAATTTGTAATCATCTTCAGAAATTTCATCATCCGTATGACTATAAGGACGACATTTAACTAAACTAGAAGTCGATTTATTTTTTGAAGACGGGAATCCGCAAAATGTATAAGGTGTAGATAACTTTCCAACGCAATTACAAAATTGTTTGCCTAATTTTAAAATATCATCAGCATGAAAATCGACAAGCGAAAATAAAGCCCAATCGTGTTCTTCAGAAACTAATTTCGAGTATGCATTTAAGGAATTATATTCTGGATGCTCTTCTCGGGACAAGGAAGATTCAATAGCCAAATTTGAGGATTGCACTACATGAGCAGCTGTCAGTAAACATCGCCTAAAACCATCTATTAAAAGATTAATAAAAGTTCCCGAAGCGACAGATTTTGCCCAGCAATTATCAATTTGGAATATTTGACAAGTATGTAGAGCTTTACTTCTGTCAAGTTCATTTTCTGTAGCGTATGACGGGAATACATTGATATTCTTGTAAGCATTTATCATTGGGAAATTTTATTAAAAAAAATACACATTCTAAAAATGCAAGCACGACGACGGCAAAGCTCGCACCTTGTAATAAATTGATTCACACTTTGCGCGTCCTAAATGGAAACATTTCTTTTCTGTCAAATCGCAGTCACCAAGACGATCATAATCTTTTATCTCAATTGTATAAAGTTTTTTCTTTACTCTGCCTGATAAATTCTTGTCATTGTTTTCAGAACGTTCTTTTTTTTCAAATATCTTAGGAGGAGTCTGATATTCAGCAAAAAATTGGAGCTTAGGTTGAAAAACGTAATCAAACAAAGCGTCTCCACGAGCTTTTGTCGTTTCAATAATTCCAGAAATTTCGTAATGAACAGAATCAATCTTTTTTAGGTTGCAATCATCACATAGTTCTAGAATGGGAATGTAGTCATTTTTCCATTGGTCAACAATCTTGGCTTTTTCTATTCCATAGGGTTTGCCTGTAGTATTTATGGAAAAATATGACAAGCCATTTCCGAAATATTGCAATTCAAAGGTTAATTTATCTTTTATTCGACATAGGTCATTTATTTTATAGTTTACGTATCTGTCAAGTTCATCTTTTTGATACGATACAACAACGGTATCAAAATAAAATTCATTCAAACGATATACAGACTTGGCAATCACATTAGCTTCATCACCAACAAAAACGATTGAATCCTTTTCTAACCAGTTAGCAAAAATCTTTCTTTGAATACTTTCGGGAAAAAAATCTTGAACATCTTTTATCCGCATAGAGACGACTGGTTTGGGATAAAGTGCTGAAGAATTTGAATCCGAGTACGTCAATTCAAAGTAGCTAGAGTTTTTTAACACAAATTTAACGGAGCCAAAGAAAACAACAGATTCTTTTTGAGAACGCACTTCGTCTTTTATACTCCTTACGCATTCAGCAAACTCAGTGCTATCAAATATATCTTTTCTCAAATACAAGCTTCGCATATCAGACGGAGTATTAACGGGGTATTCCCCGAAGAAATCGTAAACAAATTGTTCTATTTCATTTTTTTCTTTTTCAGAAGAACTACAGTAAGCAAGTCCTAGTGAGCAAAAGAGTATTTCCACGGCTATGAAGACTAGCATAAATAATTTCATATTAGAAATTCCATTTTTCCAACATTATTATGATAGAAATATAGTAAAGGCAATTGTCTTTTACAAAAAACAAAGCACTTATTTTCTCGGTACTCTTTTAAAAATTCAGCTACAGTTTACTTTCTGCATGAAAATTTCGCAGTTTCGTGATAAAAGTAAACCAAGTATCATTTGGAAGTAGCAGAGTTCTTCTTTTGCGCCCGGTTTTCGCGGCGCTTGCGGGCGCGGGATTCTTCAAGGGTTTCGCCAAGGCCTGCGAGCAGTTCCGCAGTCAGGGTTTCGTCGCCAGCGGCGAGCAGTTCCTTTTGCGGGCGGGGCAGTTTCTTAATGCGGGCTTCTAGGCGGAGCGCTTCTTCGTGGGAGACGAGTTCAAATTTTCGCAGGATGCACTCCGGCGGGAAAGCCTTGGTAAACTTCGCTCCCCTGCCAGATTTATGTTGTTCAAAACGTGCTTCGACATCGACCGCATACCCCGTATAGATACGGTTTCCCGCACAACGGAGCATGTAGACGAAATGAGGCATACAGGGCTACTAGAGATCCTTCGCTCCGAGGTTTCGCCTCATCCACTCAGGATGACACGTTCGCGGCGCTTTCTACTATTTTGCGTCTGTTTCTGACTCGTGATGCGCCTTCGACACGAGGCTCATATAGATCGTACCGAGGATTGCGGCACAGAAGCTCCCGAGCAGAATGCCGAGCTTTGCAGAATCCTGACGGTCGCCAACGTCAAAGGCGAGGCTTGCCACAAAGAGCGCCATCGTGAAGCCGATACCGGCGAGCATGCCGCCGCCCCAAAGAACCTTCCAGCTGTAGCTCGGCTTCACCGACACGCCAATCTTCACGGCCAAGAGGCTAAACAGGAAAATACCTATCGGCTTACCGAAAATCAGGGCGAGCGCCACCGCACCCATCACAGGCACTTCCACGCCACCGAGCTTGATTTCGACACCGGCGTTGCTGAGCGCGAACAGCGGCATAATGAAGAAGTTCACCCACGGCACGAGCGGCTTGAACAGGCGCTCCTGCATCGAGATACTTTCGCGGGCACCCTGCTTCAACAACGTAAACACCTCGTACTGTTCGTTGCGGTCCTTCGTTTCGCCCGAAAGCTTTCCGCCAACGCTCCCCGCAAACTGTGCAAGCTTTCCCTTCGCAAGCACGGGCTTTGCCGGCACCGAGAGTCCGAGCAGCACGCCCGCAATGGTCGGATGCACGCCACTCTTCACGAAGAACGCCCACACGGCAATGCCGATCACTCCATGCAGCAGGAGGTTCCTCACGCCTATACGGAACAGCACATTGATCAACACGAGCAGAGCAAATCCAGCTCCCAGCGCAAGGAAGTTGATTCCATCTCCACTCGGGTAGCCAATCGCAATCACCAGAATCGCACCGATATCGTCGGCAATCGCCAATGTCAAGATCATTACGCGGAGCGCATGCGGCACCTTCTTTCCGAGAATCGCCATGCAGCCCACCACAAACGCAATATCGGTCGCCGTCGGGATACCCCAGCCATGCGCGGCACTATCCGCTCCATGCGGACACAAGGTCAAGTAAATCAGCGCGGGGAAAAGCATACCGCCCGCCGCGGCAATAATCGGCAGACTCGCCGCCTTCGGGTTCCTGAGTTCGCCGTAGGTCATCTCGCCCTTGACTTCGAGCCCGATATTGAAGAAGAAAATCGTCATCATCGCGTCGTTGATGAACCAGTGCAGGTCCGCAGACCCCACCCAGCTCCCAATCGTCATCGCGAAGGGCAAATGCCAAAAATGATGGTAACTTTCAGGTGCAAGGTTCGCCCACAGGAGGGCCGCAATCGTCATGATGATCAGGACGATACCGCCAGTCGTCTCCACCTTCATCAAGCGTTCCACCGGCGTAATAATCTTACGGATGGACGTTTCCGGGAACAAATCTTCTATTTTGTCGCTACTCGTAACTTTTGCGGACATAGCCACCTTTCTTTGGGGTTGAGTGATTCAGCCTTGCACCTTACAAAATAATCATTTTTTGTAAAAGTGACTGCCCCAAAAAGAACAAAAATGCGATTTTGGCGATAAAAGGGAGCAAATTGAGTTTAAACAGGGGCGAGCTCCATACAATGTAGAGATAATTGCACCCTTTTCGCAATCATCTTCTGTTCACCACACCCTGTTAAGCCCCTGTTACATACTAAATGACAAGAAAACGACTTTTAGTATGTAATTCAACGTAATTTGCCAAAGCGCTTACATACTGACCAATCTTTTTTTTGCGCCCAGTATGTAATTTTCATACAAATTAATCGCATTTAGTCAACAAAAAGCACCTTTTTACGCTCCAAATCCTATTTTGCAGGCGTAAAAGTCTCACATTCACCCCGTTTTCGCCCCAATTTTACATACTAAACAAGCTTTTTTCCAATTCAGTATGTAAGCCTCACCCGCAAAGCCCTATTTTTTCCAAAAAAATTTCCCTTCACTCCAATTTAGGATACATCACCCGAGCAGCACCGCCCGCAATTTGACAGAATTTGCATTTTTTTGTACATTAGCAGCATTCCCAAGCGTTTGGTATGTCATAACAACATATCAGCGCTTTTTTGTTTAACAAGGAAAAACAATGGGAATACAAGATATAACTCAACAAAGCGATCCGCTGGTTCTTGCGGCAAACAAGCAACGCACAGAACTTCGCGAACTGCTCGCCAAAATTCCTCCAAAGCCAAGACATGCTCCAATAGGAAACCTTCGCGTCATTACAAACCACAACCGACCGCAATACTACATTGTTGATTCAAGCGATGCTCCCAACGGCACCTACCTTCCGAAAAGGGATATACGCAAGGCGGCGGCGATTGCGCAACGCGACTACAACAAGGACGCGGCGGAAGCCCTGAAAAAACAGATTGCGGTCATCGACCGGTTCCTTGCCGATTACCGGCCTGGCGCACTTGACGCAGCCTACACCGAGCTGCATCCGGGGCGCCGCGCCCTGGTGACGCCCGTGCGGGAATGCGACGAGGAATTCGTCGCGGCATGGCAACATTTCCCCTATACGGGGAAACCCTTCGAAATCAACGCCCCCGAATTCTTCTCGAGCACGGGCGTACGCGTCCGCTCGAAATCCGAAGTCATCATCGCGGACGCGCTCAGTCGCGCAAAGATTCCCTTCCGCTACGAATACCCCACCAGCATCAAGGGCTGGGGCACGCTCTACCCCGACTTCACCTGTCTCGACAAGCGAACCCGCGAAAAAATCATCTGGGAACATTTCGGACTCATGGGCGATCCCGATTACGCCGAAAACGCCATCCAGAAAATCGCACGCTATGCCGCCAGCGGATACATTTTGGGCAAGAACTTCATCGCCACATTTGAAACGGGTACCACGCCGCTCTCCGTGAAGCAAGTGCAAGCCTACATCAAGGCGTTGCCAATGTAAAGAATTGCTCAAAATTATATATTTAGGACGGAGTCCAAAATGAAACCATACGCCTTCGCCAAATTACTTGTCTTGACAGCGCCATTGTCCCTCTGCCAATGCGAGCGTTTTCCTGATCAAGACTATGACGAAGTCCATGTCGGTTTACATATTGAATGCCCGCCAGTTGCAGACTCATTAAAAATAACCGTCCGCAGCGACGAAGATGTCGTACTTCAATATATAGGGACGGGCGAATTGAATCCAGTTTTTGCCGGCAATAGGCTCGAATCCGAATACGAACTTGAAATAGAATTTTTTTGTGATGACCAGTGGCAACGTGGAACCCCCTACCGCATAGAGGTCAAAAGCGGCGTTACGTCCATCTACCTAACGACTCGACCCGACGGCATCAGCCTATTTGATAATTTGTCCACAGGCAAATGTAACGAATTGTCCAACTACAAAATAATAGAGAAAAATAGCTGACAAGTTCCTATGCGTATATTGATTGCCTTACTCCTCTTTTTGCTTAGCTCCTGCAGCGATATTTTTTCGTTCTTTTGGCCTGATTTAGAATGCACAACACATATCAATATATATAAACCTAAAGGCGCCGACTCCTTGTATGTTGAAGTGTTCGCGGGCGATTCACTAATCTATTCAAAAAGCGACACAAACAATGTCTACTGGCTCGAAGAGAACCGCGACATTGACAATTTTAACTGGACCGTAAACATGAAATTTTACTGGTCATCAGACTCCACTGAAAACAGGACTATCAATTTCTTTGTCAAGCGTCACAGCAACACAAGTTTATATATACTCAGTCCAGAAAATTCCCTTGAACAATCGCAATTCTTCGAATTGCAATATGACAACTTCTGCGATGATTAAACTATAATTTGACTATGCAAAAACGGCTTGGACACCTTGAAACCAGAGCTAGTAGTAGCAGGAGAAGTAGTAATAAGGCGCATTTACAATTTGAGCGTGATGGTAGACGGCAAAAAGTGCACATTCATGATGACCGTGCCTGAGGCCTACAAGACGCAGACTGAGCCCGAAGGAGTATTTTCACTGTACCCCGATGGTACGTCCATGAAAGAACCTAAATCTATACAGGTAATGAACATGCCCGGCAGGAATGTAGGTCCCTGTTGTTCAGACGACAATGATGTGGACTTTTCCCGCGAAATGATCGCCGCTGTCGAAGAAACGGCCTGCATCGACAAGAAGCGCGTGTATGCAACGGGTTTCTCGATGGGCGGCAGTATGGCCCACCAGGTAGCCTGTTCCATGTCGGATGTCTTTGCCGCCGTTGCTACAGCAGGCATGGACTTGAACAAGACGAATAGTGCCAAATGCGAACCGGAAAGTCCCGTTTCTGTCATCATGTTCCGTGGCACGGGCGACCCCGTCTGCCGTTATCAGGGCGGCGACAGCGGTTACAACGACGGTTTGAACTTCCTCGGCGCCGAAGGGAGCTTCAGATTCTGGGCAGAAAAAGACGGCTGCACCGGCGAGCCGACAACAAATTCCGACGGTTGCGAAGAATACTCCAACTGCAAGGATGGCACGAAAGTGGTTCTCTGCATCAACAAGGGCACTCCAAACAAAGAGGGCGAAACCAATGGCCACAGTCAGGGCGATGCCACCATCGGCTGGCCATTCCTGAAGCAGTTCACGCTGCCTTAAACCGCAGCCGCACTCCACCCTGCGGGGCAATATACACGAAACGCCCCGATTACTCTTTAGCTAAAGACTTTTGTATATTCTTATTGAAAAATAGGAGATACCCGGTTTGATTTTACGCCTTATGGGCGTGAGTCGGCGGGGCAATATACCAGATGCTAGATAAAGAAGTTTTAAAGACCGTGAGCCGCATCGAGCTCAGCGTCCGCGGCACGCTCGATACCGTGATGACAGGCGCTTACCATAGTTCCTTCAAGGGGAATGGTATGGAGTTCAGCGAGGTCCGCGAGTACATGCCGGGCGACGACGTTCGTACCATCGACTGGAACGTGACCGCGCGTACGGGCACGCCGTATGTGAAGAAGTTTATCGAAGAACGCGAAATGACCATGCTCCTTATGGTTGACGCGTCGAGCAGCTCCGAATTCGGTTCCGGCAAGCAGATGAAGGGCGAAGTCATGGCGACCTTGACCGCCCTGCTCGCTTTTGCCGCCATCAAGAACAACGACAAGGTCGGCCTGCTGATTTACACTGACCAGGTGGAACTCTTCATTCCGCCGGAGAAGGGGCGCAAGCACGTGCTGCGGCTCATCCGCGAGATCCTTTACTTCAAGCCGCAGCACCACGGCACGAACACTCAAGTGGCCCTTGAGTATGCAGGCAAAATCCTGAACCGTCGTGCCGTCGTCGTGGTGATGAGCGACTTCCTCGACGAAGGTTTCGAAAACGCCTTCAAGATTCTCCGTAAGCGCCACGACGTGCTTGCGGTTTCCGTCGTCGACCCCCGCGAAATGGAACTCCCGCCCGCAGGCCTCGTAGAACTCGAGGATCCAGAAACTGGCGAAACGCTCCTGATCGACACCGGCGACGCCGCCTTCCGCGAAGCATTCGCCCGCGAGGCAAAGCGCCAAGGCAAGGCGACCAAGGAACTGTTCCAGCGAATGTCCATCGACTTCGTGCGCATTGAAACTCACGACGACTTCAAGGAAACGGTGGCACCGCTCATCGAGCACTTCCGCCGCCGCGCCAAGAAGAACCGTTCGTAATCACGAGCCATAACAACGAAATTATAAAAGCCCTCAATTATTATTGAGGGTTTATTTTGTTCGCCGTCAAATAGCAAGAAACCGTGCAGGCTTTCGCCCACACGGTCCCTTACCACAACACACCGGCAGGATGCACGGTATCTTTAGAGAGTAAACTCTTTCGACGCTCCGCTTTTAAAAGCCCATGGTACGGCCAGCATGGGCATCCTTGGCGCTCAGCTCCTTGCGGAGTTCCGCCTCGATGCGGCTTGCGGTGCGCACACTTTCGGGCAGGAAACGCAGGCGGCCATTCACCGCGTTGAAATCGCCCGGCGTAAGCATCGGGAGGTTCGCGACGGTATCCGGACAGGAGAGCGTCGGGAAGAACACATCCCACATGTGACGGACTCCTTCAGGTTTCAGGTAGCCGAACCCGAGCTTCAGCGCGAAACGACGGCGGCTCGCCGCATCCAGGGAACTGTCGAAGTTCGTCGCCGCGATAAAGATTCCCTTGAAGCTTTCCATGCGGGTGAGGATTTCGTTCACCTTCGAAACTTCGTGGCCCTGCATAGCACCGGAGCGGTCACGCAGGAAACTGTCGGCTTCGTCGAAGAACAGAATCGACTTGGTGCGTTCCGCCTCTTCAAATGCGGCGGCAATCTGCGCTTCCGTCTGGCCCACGAACATTCCCAGAAGATCGCTCGCCTTGCGCACCACAAGGTTGCGGCCCAAGGTGCGCGCGATGTGGCGCACGAATTCCGTCTTGCCGGTTCCCGGAGGACCGTAAAGCAGAATGTTCAGCGAGTTCGGGGCCGAATTCTCGTCAAGTCCCTTCCACACCTTATCGTAAGCCTGCACGACCTCCATGATTTCGTCGACAGAGCCCTCGATATTGAGGCCGCCCAGCGAGTACGACGGAGCGTGACATTCCACATCGCGAAGCGTGCCGTTCTTGATTCCGAGAAGTTGCGTATGCGCTTTCAGGATACGCGCCATGGTCGGGTACGCCTGGGTCGTGGCACCGCAGGCAAGCAGGTCACGCGTACGCTGCGTCGCCAGCGTAAATCCGCCGGCCATCGCAGGGTATTCCACCACGAGCTTCAGCTTTTCTTCGGGCGTAAGCATCGTTTCGGCAGACTGCGCCTTAAGTACGGAGTCGAGCATACTCAGACGTTCATCCTTGGAAAGCCCCTTGAACGCAATCGAGAAATCGAAGCGGCGGCGGGTGCTCCCTTCCGTAAAGTGCAGGGAGTTGGTAATCCAGATGACGGGCGTACGCAGCGTTTCGAAGAAATGGTTCAGGCTCCCCTTCTCGAAGCCGTTCAGCACCAGGTCCGCCTCGTCGATCATGATGATGCCAGGCTGCTGTTCGCACTGCCAGTTGGCAAGCATCGCCGCACGAACGCGGTAATACATCAGGCTCTGCGAGCGCGATTCCATGCGGCGTCCCTGTTCCGCATTGTCGGCATCGATACTCACTTCCCACAGCGGAAGCCCGGCTTCCTTCGCAATCGCCTTCGCAAGTTCGGTCTTGCCGGAACCCTCGACCCCGTAAAACAGGATGTTCAGCGGATGCTTGTAATCGTGATTCCGGATCATGTCGAGAGCAAGCGCCGCATCGAGATTTCCGCCCTGCAGCTGCGCAAACGGAACCGTTCCCGGTTCGGCAAGACGGAACGCCTTGAGCCCCGTACTGTCGCCATAGCCGTTTAGGTAGGACTGTACTTCCGGGGGAATGTCGAGTTCGTCGTCACACAGGTTCAGCATACGGAGCGTACCGTTCTTGCCCAACAGACTCGAAACGTAGTCCTGGTCGAGGCCAGTCGCACGGGCAAGTTCGCGGAGCATGCTCTGCGTAATATTCGGCGGGCCGAAATGGCGACGGCGGCGGCCAAAGAACTCCCCATCCGAATCAATCTGCATATCCTCGCGATTGTGCAGCCACATATACACGAGCATTTCGGTCTCGTCATCATTCAGGCGATAGGTTTCCTTGACCTTCTGCACACGCTTGTAGACTCGGTCGTTTTCCGAGATCCCTCGAGAGAGCATCTTCAGCGCATACTTTTCGAAGTTCTCGCAGATAACATTCTGTACGCGCTTGTATAGGAACGGCGCCATCGAAGACGGCTCGACATCGGCTATCGTCTTGAGCAGATTTCCGGTCACCTGGTCGCGAGCGCCTAGCTTGATTTCCTTACGGTAGCGGCAAATCTGCCTTAGAAAGCGGCTATCGCAATATTCCGTGTCCATCACGACTTCGTCCGGGTCTTCAAACGAGCCATCTTCATCGAAGATTTCGTCGAAAACATCTTCATCGATTGCATCGCAACCCCGGTCATTGTTGAACTCGACCGGTTGCTTTTTCTTTTTCGCCGCCGGGCGTTTCGGCTTGATATAACCGCCAAGGGTCTCGATAAACCCTTCCACGATGGCACTACGGTAAGGCTCGTTCACCAAGCGGATAGCGATTTCCTTGTTCAGGCTTTCAGGGCTGTCGCGGACAATGCGCACCCAGTACTCCAGGATCTTGAGGTCCGCAAAATCCAGCTTGTTCGATCTTGTACCAGAGCGCCTGTCCGACTTTTTCAGGCTCTGATAAACTTTTTTGAAATAGGGGGTAGTCTGCATGGGAACCTTCTTTTTAAAGTTGCTTGGCGAAATTTGCGAGTAATAGGTACTTAGGCGGCAAGACGGTAGAATTCCTTGTCCAGACCGTTTTGAATCAGGATTTGCCTGATCTGCTTAAAACGATTGTACACCGTAGCACGAGTACACGAGAGACGTTCCGCCGTCTCCGCCTCTTCATAACGGTCACTACATTCAAGCGTCTTGAGGTGAGTCCTGATCAACTTCAGGAGCGAATCCTTGTCGGCAACCAGCGACTCCACCTTAGACACAAATTCCTTCCAACTAATCATTTCATCATTATTATCGTCACATGCGATGTGATTTGTCAAATCATTTTCATCACCATAGTTATAATCCATCGACGAAAGTGCTTCGTCCTGACTCATCAAATCTTCGGGCGACAGCTGACTGGCCAAGACCTCGTGTACGGAGCGTTCCGAGTTTTCGCACTTTTCGTCCACGAACTTCCAATAGATCTTATTCGTCACGAAAGTCATAAACGACGCATTTTTCGTCTGATCGAACTGCATAATGGCATCGATAAACAGAGGATAGATATCCCCCGCCAAATCAATGCGGAGTTCGCCCAACCTCATAGTCATCTTGGAGAAGTCGGGCTTGATGCGATAGAAGAGCGCAACGGCGTGGTCCACCATCTTCTCGCCAAGGATGTCCCACAGGCGGGATGCAACCTGTTCGCAAGCAGAAGGGTTGGACTGGGCCATTTCGACCAATGCGAGAATTTTTTTGTACATAGAACTCCTTTCGCCGAAAGGCGACTTCTAGAAACCCCTTTGAAGCAGATCAAAGGAAAAGCTGTTATATAAACCCTGCATTAAACAGCAGGCACTACAATTATCATTACATCAGGAAGGCTACGCCCTTAAATATAGTAAATTTTAGCGTCAATTTCTGACACAAAGAAATCAAGCAAATAATTTTCAAAGAAAGGGAGCCTAATATAGTAAAAAAAAATGCTATTTGTCAAGTGGGATTCTTTCTTGACACAGACAGAACTAGGCTCCAAGGAATTCGATAAAATCATACACCTCTTTATCGATTCCTTTTTTCAATTTGTCAAATAAAAAAAACAAAAAAAAATCAGCGGATCTATTCCCGGTGCTTATACAGGTACAAATTCGCTTCGGGAACGGCAAGGTCCGAGCCCTTGATTTTCCATTCCTCGTCTTCACCGGTACGGTAATTTACAATAACGCGGTAACGGTTATCCGTCTGTAAGACCGCCTCGGGGACCACCCAGAAGTTTTCGGCACCAGAGAACATCTGTAGTTCATAGGAATCTTGTGTATCGACACCCTTGATGGAAATGGCCCTGACCATATCCCTGGGGTTTCGCACCTGGATAACGCTCCAGAATGCATTGGCACCGTCCTTAACAAACAGCGATGTCGAATCGCCCCAAACGCCTTCCACCCCTTCGCAGCTCACGAATTCCCATTCGCCGTAGTAGCGGCCCACCTGAATTCCCATGATGTCCGACGCAGGGGCACCACCCAGGTCCACGCCACAATCCGCATCGGGGCAGCGGTCGGTAATGCGCACGGTCACACGTTTCCAGCCATCGGGAGTTTTCGCCTTCACGCGGACGCAGCCGCCACACGCAAGGCCACCCTGCCACGGGCCCTTATTGTCGCCAGGAGAAACGTTCACATGAATTGCCGCATAATACTGAATGTTGGTCTGCCCATAGTTGCAGGCGCCACCGAGGCTCGTTTCTTTTGCAGTAATGCTCCCGTAGGTGGTCACGGAACCTTTGCCACCATTTTCGGTGAGTTCGGGGTCTGCGGCGGTAAAGCTATCGCAATTTGTACATATGCCGTCACCTTCGTCCTCACTGGAGCTGGATTCGGGCACAACGCTCGACGAAGAAGCCGTCGATACAACGGACGAGGACGATTTCGGCGCTGACTCGGAAGAAGCCGCCACGACCTCGGAGGAACTTGACCCTTCGGCTGGTTCAGTGTCCTTGGATGATTCGGAAGAAATCTCCGCCACTGAGGAGCTAGTCCCTTCGGCAGGCTCACTTCGACCCTGCTCAGTGCTGGCTGGGACCTTGGTTGTTTCGGAGGAACTTGAAGCCAACGAGCTTTCGCTCGATGGAGCCTCGGCCGCCCTCGTTGACGACGAGTCATCACCGCAGGCGACAATGCCTGCACCCACCAGGGCGCTGAAACAAAAGACAAGGGCAATATTTCTCATATAATGCAATATAAAAAAGGAGACCCCGGCACAGTGGCCGGGGTGACAAATGAAAGGCTAGGCTTCGCGACACTCGGCTACCAATCGTAGCGCTTTTCAATCGCAAGACTTAGCGGCTCAGTCGAAGTCAAACAAGTTTGACTTTGGCATTCGCCTTACCAGTCTTTTGCAGGTCTTGCTTGGCCGCGGATGGGTTTCCAGGGTTTGCGTTCGCCGTTCTGTTCGTCGAAATCCTTCAGGAGCTGGGCCGCATCTTCGGGGCTCATCTCGCCCATCTGCGCCGGCTGTTCCTGGGGCTCGTCACCCTGGCTATCGCTTGAATTTTCTTGCGGTTGCTCGGGTTGTTCGCCAACACCGCCTTCGCTATCGGAGCTTCCCGCATCCGAGCTACTGGACTGACCGCCGCCATTCTGATCCTGATTCTGATCGTCGGAGCCGCTCGAAGAACTTTCAGAACCGCTGGAATTACCTTCACCATTCTGATTTTGGTCCTGATTCTGCTGGTCCTTATTCTGATCCTGGTTTTGATCTTGGTTCTGGTCCTGATTCTGGTTATTATCTTGATTCTTATCGTTCTTCTTGTTTTCGTTTTTCTGCTCGTCCTTAGCCTCATGAATACGATCCAGGAGCATCTGCAGTTTCTGGTCGTTCGGATAATATTGCAGGCCTTCGTTACAAGTAATTTCGGCACTGGGCAAACGGTTTTCGATGTACTGGAAGGCAGCATCGCTGTAATAGGCCGACGCCGACTTCGGGGCTGCAAACGCCGCCACTGCAAGGAAAAATACAACTGCACAAATCTGAATAGCTCGCACCTCGAAGCGACCGAAGGGAGCGTGCCCATAGCTCATAGCCATTAGATTACCTCCAGGTCGTTGTCGGTGTTGCTTGCGTCAATCTTCGCCTTGGGCTTACGGCCCGCCTTGATTTCGATGACGTCGTCAATGCGCTGCACGTGACCGCTGAGCTGACCCGCAGTTTCGTCTTCGGCAATCAAGTTTTCAAGCATTTCCTTCGCTTCGGCGTACTTGCCGTCCTTGCTGAGTTGCATGGCACGTGCAAGGACTTCCTTCGCCTTCTCGCTCAGGGGCGGTTGCTTCTGGTCGTTGTTGTTTTGATTCTGGTCCTGGTTCTGCTTTTGCTTATCCAGTTCTTCCTTCAGCTTGCGCTGCACGATTTCTACGTTCTTTTTCGCATTTTCGAAATTATTGTCGAGGTCAATCGCCTTTTTCAGGTACGCCACCGATTCGCGCCACGCCGCAATGCGTTCGCTCCCTTCGGCAGCCTTTTCGCCCATACGGAAATGTGTATTCGCCAGGTTGTAGGCAGCCTTCGCCGCCATCTTTTTATCCGGCATGCGCACGGCGCTTTCAAGTTCCTTCTTGGCTTCTTCGTAATTACCGAGCCTGTACTGGCACGTTCCGATATTGTAGAACAGGAGCGGATTTCCGGGTTCGGCTTCACGGGCCTTCATGTACTTTTCGAGCGCTCCGGCATAATCGCCGTTCTTGAACAGCTTATTGCCGTCGTTGATAGGCCGCGCCCACAGGGCCGCCGACAGCAAACATACACAAATCAATAAAAAACGCATTTTCACACTTCCATAGATTGCTCGGCCCTTCGGCATGCTTAGGGACCTAGGGTCCGCAGAGACAAAACATCTTTCGTCTCTCGTCTGTAGGGCGAAGCCCGTTCTTTCGTCTAATTCTTACATAGCAAGAATATACAAAATCACCGTACTCAAGACAAATCCCGCAACAATGGCGTACCCGAGAACCCTCCACTTGGCCGAACTGTCTTTATCCAGGATACCCCAGGCAACAAACGGAACAAAGCACAGGATAATCGGGGCTATAAACCTAAAATCGTTGCTGCAGGAATAGGGGTGCTTTATGCGCAGGAACATCATGGCCGCCAAGAAAGCCGCCCCTTGCAAAAGAAGAATCCAGTGAATCGACTGCAGCTTCGTCTTCCAGAATCCGCGCGCCGCATAGCCCAGAAGCCCTAGCAGTGTCACGCTCATTATCGTGGCGCAAGTCCGCCCAGTTGCCGTACGCAATATCTCAAATTCGCCGAACATGGCGGACTTGAGAGTATAATTCCAAAAATACTGACGTCCCCAGTCATCATTCCAGGCACTCGTGAAAGGCTGCGAAATGAAATTCTTCAGGTCAAAATAGATGTAGTTGTAGGCTTCGTTTCCTACCAAAAGGCCTGAATTCAATCCGCTCACGTTACCCACGAGGTCCGACTGGCCCAGAATTTTCTGGAGCAAGATTCCAACAATCAGGGCAACGAACATTCCCCAGGCAATCCATTCGGACTTGGTGGGGTGCAACAGGCGGGCATTGCGAACATACCCGAAAAAGGCGAACAGGAATGTCGTTCCCACCGTCACCGCGGCAGTCGTCTTCGTCCACATGGCAAGCGCCGACGCGACAATGGCAACCATCAGATACTTGCCGTTTCCCTTGTTCCAGTAGTTGATGCCACCCCACAGGCAAAGGATATGCAGCAGGTAGAACATCTGGTCGTTACCGACTCGCGGCGCGACAAGAATCATCAGTGGCCAAAACACCCACAAAAGCGAGGAAATCCCTAGAGCAGGCCCCTTCAGAAAACCCCTGAGGAATAGGATTCCAAGGAAGAGCGTCACCACGGACAGGAGCAGGCTAAACACCTGCAAGCCCGACGTTCCCGGAATTCCGGCCCATTCCCCAAGCACGAAAGCAGGAGCGGCGGACAAATAGTAGAACCCCGGATGGTAGCAGGACCAGCATGCATCAGCAGGCGGAATTTCATGCTTTTCAATAATATGCTGCACATAGGCGACATGCCCGTCTACGTCGTTAGAAAACATCGTATAGGGGATATTCGCAAAAAAGAAAGTCCTGAGAACAATTCCTACAAAGAAAATGAACAGGAGGCCGCCACGCAAACGGAGCCTTCGGGCCACAAGCATGCAAAGCAGGGCGAAGAAAACGATCGCCCCCACATTGGCCGCAACCGCAACGGGGGATTCCTGGTAAATAAACAGGTTCAACCCCGCATCGCCACCGTTGTTCTTTAAGCCGAACGTAAAGTGAGTCTGCTTCCCCACCCGATGAGGGGCAAGCTCGCTATTTTTCAGGATAAATCCCTTCGAGAAATTACAACGGTCGCGCTTACCCGACAAGTCCAGGTTTTCACCGTTTACGACCATGCTTTCCGCGCAGTCATCCGGAACGACACGCAGGTCATAGGAGATGTTAAACGGATTGCGGATATTCAACTCTACCTGGAAGAACTCTCCCCTGTTCAACTTTTTGGCGATCGGGAAAAGCACCTCCTCGGAACTACCGTTCCGAGTCAGCACGACATCGTGTATCGTGACACGCATCGCAAGGCCTGCCACGATGCAGGCGGCAAGCAGGACAGCGCAGTAGAGTTCAGGAAGCTTGAAAATACTTAAAACACGCTTCATGATTTACGCTTTCTTGCCTTCGTGGTAATCTTCTTCGCTGTTCACGTTCCAAAGGGCTGTCTTGTCGGTAGAATTTTCGCGGATGCATTTCACGACTTCCATGGCGGCAAGCATGCTGTGGTCCATGTTGTTGTACTTGTGCATACCGTTGCGGCCCATGAGGAACAGGTTTTCGACCGGGTCCACGTATTCGCGGATCTTGCCGAATTCGCCGTAGGTGCCAAAGTAGGCCGGGTACGCCTTCTTGATATGGAACACCACGGAATCGCGCACGTCTTCGGGCCTAGCCACGTCAATCTTGTCGAGTTCCGCGATGGCGAACTTGATGAAGTCCTGGTCGGGCATGCGCCACATCTCGTCGCCTTCGGTCGCAAAGTATTCAAGACCGATCCACACCTTTTCGGGGTCGGCCACCAGGTAGGGGCTCCAGTTGTTGAAAATCTGGATGCGACCAAGCTTCACGTCGGATTCCTGCACGTAAATCCAGTTGTCGGCCACGAACTTGAGCTTGCTTTCGGGCGTACCGGGCTTTGCGGGGTTCTTGATGAGCAGCTTGTCCAGCAAAAGCCCCACGGTGATAAAGTCGCGGTAAACGAGGCCTTCGGCGACGCGCTTGACTTCGGCGGGCACGGGAGTCTTTTCGCTGTCCATCGCAGAAACCAGTTCCTTCACCGGCATCGTGCTGAGGAAATAATCACAGGCGACCGTCTCGGTTACCGAAGTACCATCGGCCAAGCGACGTTCCACGACAACGCTTTCCACACGCTTGCCGTTTTCGGAGCGGTTTACGCCAACGACCTTAGAATTCATGTGAATTTCGCCGCCCATTTCCTGCACCTTCTCGGCGACCGTTTCCCAGAGCTGTCCGGGGCCGAATTTCGGGTAGAGGAACTGACCGATAAGGCTAGTCTCGGTATCCTTCTGGCGGATATCGTTCGCAGCACCAGCCTCGTCCTTCTTCTTGCTTGCAAAAATCTGCTTCACGGCATGGATTACAGTTTTTGTAATCGAAAGACCCTTGATGCGCTGTCCACCCCAGTCGGGGCTGATCTTGCTGCACGGTACGCCCCACACCTTCTCGGTGTAGTCGCGGAAGAACGTGCGGTAGAGTTCCACGCCAAAACGGTTGATCATGAAGTCTTCGAGGCTTTTTTCCTTACGGGCAGGCAGCAGCTGCACCTTGAGGTAGCTCATGCCTATCTTGAACATGCGCCAAAGTCCGAGGTTACGGATGGTGTCACCGTTCAAGGTCACCGGATAGTCGAAAAGCTTGCGGAGGAAAAGAATGCGGGAAAGGCGGCTACGGCAAAGCATCACGTAGTCCGTCTTTTCGGGATCAGGGCCACCTTCGACCAGCGGAACAGACCGCCCGATAGCCAAATCGTCCTTGCTCGCGGCCCCCTGCAGCGGAAGAATCCCCTGCCACCAGTCCATCACGGTGTCGCTCTTGCTAAAGAAGCGGTGACCGCCGATATCCATACGGTTGCCGTTGTAGCGCGCCGTACGCGAAATACCCCCGATGACATCTTCGGCTTCGAAAATAACCGGTTTTACACCGGTCGTACGTAAAAGTTCAAGTGCAGCGGTGAGGCCAGCAGGGCCGGCTCCCGCGATTACTGCTATATTCTTAGTCTCGTCCATGGGACCGAATATAGAAAGTTTTAGGAAGAATCGCCGGATTTAAGTCGCTTTCTTGCCGGACTTGAACAATATAAACTTTCTTGCGATGAAATTGTACAAAAGCACGATAATCGCCGCCGCCACCTTGGAAACCATTTCCTGAATGGCAAGTAACCCGACAAACACGTACATCAGGAGTTCGTTGAGCCCCATTCCGAAAAGGCTTATCAGCACGAACACCACGATTTCCAGGAAGACGTGCTTTTCCATCTTGCGTTTTTCGGTACTGAAAACCCAGCCCACGGTCAAGAGGTAATTGACCACGTTGCCCGCCATAAGCCCAATCAAGTTCGAAATCAGATAGTGAATTTCAAAATAGTAGAGAGCAAGTGCAAAGGCACCAAAGTCAACAACAAACGCAAGGCCGCCAGTCACGAAATACCGCAGGAACTGGCCAAGGACATTCTGCCTGCCGGGAATCAGCTTTTTTATCTTGCAAATAATGGAATTTTCAGATACCATGGCGGGAAAGTTAGTAAATTTCATACCAAAATAATTTATCATAGGATTGTAGCAATGTCTTGTTTTTTAATTACCGGCGGCGCCGGATTCTTCGGATCCATCCTCAAGAAAGAACTCCTTGAAAAAGGCCACAAGTGTGTCAGTATCGACCTCTGCCCAGATCCCGATAAGCACGAAAATCTCGTAAGCATCCTCGGTGACATCCGCGACAAGGAACAAGTCGAAAAACTTTTCAGCGAAAACCAGTTCGACGCAGTATTCCACCTGGCCGCCATGCTCGCCCACGACCGCAAGCGCATCAATAATCTGTGGACATCGAACGTGGACGGTACCGAAATCATCGCTGACGCCTGCATCCGCCACGGTGTGAACAAGCTCGTTTTCACCTCCTCGAACTGCCTATGGGCAAAGAACTTCGACGACCCCGTCACCGAAGACGAAGTCCCGAACCCCATCGAAATCTACGGCAAGTCGAAACTGGAAGGCGAAAAGATCCTCTTTGCCCGCAAGGACAAGCTGAATTCCGTCATTTTCCGTTGCCCCACCATCATGGACGAAGGACGACTCGGCCTCCTTTCCATCCTCTTCGAATTTATCGACGAAAACCGCAAGCTTTGGATGGTCGGCGACGGCAATAACCGCTACCAGTTCATTTACGCGAAAGACTTGGCGAACGCCTGCGAACTTGCGCTGAACTACCAGGGAACAACCGTCTTCAACATCGGTTCAGACAACGTAAAGACTTTCAACGAAGTCTACAGCTACGTCATTGAACGCGGAGAGTCTAAGTCCAAGCTCGCCCATTTTCCCAAGTGGTTCATTATCCCTTGCATGAAACTCGCAAGCAAGCTCGGCATCTCGCCGCTCGGCCCTTACCAGTACAAGATGATCGCAAGCACCTTCGTATTCGACACGTCGAAAATCAAGAAGGAACTCGGATTCAAGCCGACAAAGACGAACGAGGAAATGCTTCTCCGCGCCTACGAATTCTACCACCAGAATCGCAAGGCCATCGAGCACCGCACCAACGTCTCGGCACACAACGAATGTGCCAAGATGGGCGTCATCCGCCTGCTCAAGTGGCTCTCGTAAGCAGGGCTTACAGATAGAAAGCAGACACCAGGGCGATCATGCCTTGGTGATCTTTTTTTGCCGTCATTTCGCGAATGCTGTGCATGCTGAGCATCGGTTCGCCAATGTCTACCGTCGGAATTCCAAGACTCGCCGAAATCGCGGGCCCCACCGTAGAACCGCAGGGCATATCGTTTCGCATCACGAAAGTCTGGTACGGGATATTATTTTGTCCGCAAAGCAGCTTGAAGCGGGCATTCGAGAAAACATCGCTGGCATAGCGCTTCTGGGAATTCATCTTCAACACGACACCGCCCCCCAGCACCGGAGCATGGTTGCTTTCATGCTTCTGGACAAAATTCGGATGACAGGCATGGGCCATGTCGATGGAAAGCGCAAAACTAGACGAAAGAACGTTCGCAAGCTCGCTACAGACGAGAGACGAAAGTGACTTGTCATTCTGAGCGGAGCGTAGCGAAGTCGAAGAATCTAGAGCTGCAGACATAGCAACGTTTTCTAGTACGCTCTTCAAGAAATTGCCGGCGGCTCCTTCACGGGTCTCGGAGCCAACTTCCTCGTTATTGAAGAAGGCGGCCACCTGGAAATCATTTTCAAGGGCATCCGCAGCGGCAAAGGCCTCGACAACCGCATGACAGCTGCTCAGGTTATCGAGACGCCCCGAATAGATCCACTCCTCATCAAAGCCACCATACACGGCAGGCTGCGCATCAAAAAGCTGAACATCAAAATCAAGAAGTTTCGAGCCTGCGGGTAGCTCCGCCGAAAGGGCATCGACAAAACGTTCCTTACCGCCTACGGATGTCCAAAGGGCATTCAGGTCCGTCTGCGGATTCACCTTGAGACCATCCTGATTTACGCCACGGTTCAGGTGAACCGCTAGTTGCGGAATGCGGAAAAGACGGTTTCCACGAATCAATTTCGTCTGCAGTTTTCCATCGAGTTCATAAGCGAGGAGTCCAGCATAACCCAGGTCGCGGTCCAGCCAGCTCGTAAAAAGCGGGCTTCCATAAATTTCAGGATGGAGCGTCCGAACACCGGCGGCCAAAGCATCCGGATTCGGGGTAATCTTCAGCGTCGGATAATCCGTATGCGCAAGCGCGATCCTGAACCGAGAGTCAGAACAAACTTTCCTAGGCAGTCGAACGGCGATCAACGCCCCGCCACGTTCGAACAAGCGAACGGAATTATCTTTTTTCGCTCCCAAAACAGTCTTCAGGGATTCAACCGTATGGTACGGCGTCACGGAACCATTCAAAAATTCAAGAATATCCATGAAATAAATATAGGATTTAGAGACTAGATAGTATAGGGTAGGTGTCAGAGCTAAATCGGCCCTTCGACAAGCTCAGGGACCTTAATGGGGTTGGTGAGCCTGTCGAACCAATATTCTAAGTTCCAAACTCTAATTTCTATTACTATATTCTAGGCATGGCATTCAATTCATTTAAACGAATCAACTGGATGGAAATTTCCGGTCTCCTGGTCGGCATCTTCTTTACCGTTGCCGTCATGGTGTTTGCCATCGTACTTTACGCAAAGCTGATCGATTCGAAAATCATCGGTGTCGAAGAATACCGCCTGCACAGCACCTTCAAGAAAGCATTCGGCTTAAACTTGGATACCAAGGTCCAGATTAACGGTGTGGAAGTCGGCCGCATAGAGAGCATGGAACTCGTGGACGACAGCGTAAAGATGGATTTCGTCATCAAAAAGGACTACCAGCAGCTCATTACCGACAGGGCCGAAGTATTCGCCATGCGCGACCAGAACATGATTTCGGCGCGCGTGATTAACATCGACATTCACAAGGGTGGACGTGTCCTGCAAGACGGAGACACCATCCAGGCCGGAGAGGCTAAGGATATCGAAACCGTTCTCGAAACCGCAAACGAAATTCTAGGACGCGTCAACAAGCTGATCGATGCCGCCGACACCCTCGTTGGCATGGCACTCGATACAGGAACCACCATCGGTGCCCTTTTCGGCTCCCGTCTCCTTTACGACAACCTGAACCGTCAGCTCAACCGTCTCGACGACATCACGTTCGTCGGCAAGAAGGTGCTTTTCCAGGCCTCAGGCCTGTTCGATACAATGCAAGTTCAGGTTCCGATCCTCCTGGGCAAGGTGGACAACATCGCCGACAATGTAACGGACTTAATGATCGAAATGAAGCCCATGCCCCAAAAGGTCGACCACCTCCTTGGAAACGTCGACGTCATGATGGGCAAGGTGGACAACACCTTCGGTCGGGTCGACGGACTCTTGACCCAGGTTGGACAAATGACTTCCAATCTTTCGGACTTCATGGAGTCTACCGAACAGACGCTACAGAATGCGGATGACCTGATGGCGGGAATTTCGAACATGTGGATTGTGCGCCGCTCGATGCCTAGCAAGGATTCCGTGCCCTTCATGGTGGAGACTCTATGGTAACGCGCAGGCTTAAACAGATCCTTGTAGCAGCCCTTGCCGCAAGCGCCGTTGCAAGCGCCTCCGATTCGGGCGTACTTTCGTACCGAGCCCAGCGTTCCTTTGACAACGGGAAATACGCAAAAGGCTACGGGCAGCTGGAACGAGCGCTCCTCGCCAGCCGAAAGGAAGCCGATCTATTGTCCGAAGGCCGCGTGCTGATTGCCATGGCGCAGATACGCACCATGAGTCTCGACCTGAATTTAGCGGATTCGCTCCTGTCCGTTGTGCGTGACAGCGTTCTCGACGGCAGTACGCAGGTGCAGTACACCAAGACAAAGATCGCCCTGCTGAACGCCCGTGAAAAATTCAAGGAAGCGGCCAAGGCCTGCAATTCCATTAACGAAAAAAAGCTGAAAAAAGCCGATGACAATACGCAGGCGGCTTTCTACGGAGAATGCGCTATCGCCTACGCGGCCACACGCGAAAACGTCCGTGCCCAGGAATCGCTCAAGATGGCCGGCAAGCGCTCCGACAAGGACGGCGGATTCTACGCATTCACCGCAGCCCGCATGGCAGACCTCACGGGAGCAAGCAGCGAAGCGGAATCACTTTACCGCACAGCTGAAGAAAAGGCCATCAAGGCAAACAAGCCCTACAACACGGCAAGCATCCTCTACTACCGTTCGCAGCTGAAAAGCACCCCCAAAAAAGAAGCAGCGGATTTAAAGCTCCGCTGCAAGAACGCATTTGAACTGATGGGACTCCCGAACAACGCCAAGCGTTGCGCGGAATAATTTCAAATTAATTTGCTGAACTATCCGCCGGAGCGTTGGCTGCGGCAGTTGTATCGACTGTTGCAACCGTATCGACCACGGCCGCAGCGGAATCTGCAGCGGCTTCTTTTGCCTTAAGCTCTTCTTCCGCAAGCTTTTCATCTTGCGCCTTTTTCATCGCCAAGAGTTCATGGTAGACTATCGCCGGATGGATTTTTCCCTCGGCCATGCCATCGACAAGCATCTTGACCTTCTGGTAAGTTTCATCCTTGTCGAAATCCGAAATAAGCCCCTTGTGTCCCAGCAGCTTAAGAATCTTGGTGTAAAAACTCGCGCGGAATTTCTTGAAACGAGGCTGCATCACATCGTTCAGAGCCGTTTCAAGCGCGGTTTCCGTCTGCATCGAATCGAGTTCAAAGCTGCGGTAAATCGTGCGGATATGGTCGGGAATCGTGGTATCGGGGCTATCGAAATACTTGCGCATTACGTTTGCAGCCTCGGTCTTGTTCGGGTAAGGCCCACGGGCAAGACGCAGGGCGAAGTACAGGGAAAGGCGCCAGTTCTCGGGATAGACTCGGCTTGCACGACGCAGCACAGAGAAGTCGGACGTGTCGGGAGCATCGACCGGAGTCACGCCACCGACAAAGTAATACGGCGTGTAGAACAGGGAATCGAGGCTTGTCGAAAGTTCCGCCACATGGCCAAGGTAAGCGTATTCCCTGCCAGTCAAGTAGCTTTCGCCGAGTTCCGTGAGTCCCTTGATCCAGAAAAGCCCCGCCACCGATGCGTCATGACCAGCAGCCACATAATGCACCGTAGAGGCCTTCGGCAAGAAAGACTCGTCGAAGTTTGTACCGGGAAGCGGCTTCGCGAAATGGAAGGCCACCGCAATCACCGCAATAGCAAATATGAGGCAAACTAAATAACGCACGTTTTTCGTCTCTCGTCTGTAGCTCGCTTGCGAGCGTTCTTTCGTCTATAATTGGCAGGCCTCCGCCAATTTCTCCAGAGCATCTACGCAGTCGTTCGCGAAGTTCTCGGGATGTCCGCTGCGCTGGTAGGCAAAATTCAAGCCACTGGAGCTGTTGAGGACGTGGAACTTGCGCTTGCCACCGCCGTTCGCGATAGCCGTAAGCACGGTCTTTGCATCACCGCCCTGACCGCCCGGGACACCAGGAATAGACACCCCCGGAATCAGGAACGGAATTTCATGCTTGTGGGCAACCGTGTAGGCGGTAATCTTCTCGAGTTCTTCAGGATGCGTCGCACCGACAACGGCACCGAGGTAGCCGAGGTTTGCGTCCCATTCCATAATCTTGTCAGCCACGGAATAGAAGGCTTCGGCGTTGTCGCGCGGATCGTCGCTGCGGACCACCGGCAAGTCCTGGAAGTCATGGGCGCCCTTGTTGCTCGTGCGGAGCAAAACGTACGCACCGTTTTCGGAATTTTCGCGGATGAACGGGCCAACGGAATCGGCACCCATCCAAGGGGACACCGTCACGGCATCGGCCTTGTACACATCGTAAGCGGCAGTCGCATAGGCGGCGCTCGACTTACCGATGTCACCGCGCTTTGCATCCAAAATAACGGGGATGCCTGCGCTGCGATAATCAGCAATCAGCTGCTGCAACACGAGCATCGCCTGCACGCTCACGCATTCGTAGTAAGCGCTATTCGGCTTCACCACGGCGGGCGTCACGTTACGCTTGAGGCAACATTCCAGAATTTCGGAATAGAAACGCTTGATTTTGTCTTCGGCGGAACCTTCGGGGCAGCACGGGTCGATCAGCTTCATGACCGGATCCATGCCGAGGCAAATCGGGTTGCCGCACTTGGCGATACGTTCTTCTAAACGGGCCTGAAAGTTCATTACTTCAAATCCTCTTGAATCTGGGCAGCTTCGTAGCTAAGGATACCGTGAGCGACAGCGACGTTCAGGGATTCGAGTTCGCTGCTCATCGGGATCTTCACCGTTTCGTCGGCGAGTTCGATGAAGTACGGGTTGGTGCCGGCACCTTCGTTACCCACGAGGAACGCCATCTTGCGGAGCTTGTTCTGCGGAATCTGGCGCAGGGACTGCTTGGCGTGCAAGTCAGTTGCGATAATGGTGTAACCCTTGCTGCGCAAGAAGTTGATCTGGTCAACGAGATCGACGTCGAATTCAAAAGGCACGCGGAGGAAAGTGCCCGAGGAACCGCGCACAACCTTCGGGTTGAACGGGCTCACAGTGCCGCGGCCAAGAATCATGCCGTCGGAACCAAAGCCGAGGCTCGTGCGGAAAAGCGTACCGAGGTTACCCGGATCCTGCACGGCGTCCACGAGCGTAATCACGCTGCGGCTAGATTCATAAACCGGTTTTTTGCTTGCGATACGGGCGACAGCGACAATGCCCTGTGTCGTCACGGTCGAAGAGATTTTCTTCATCTGTTCGTCGGTGAGCACGTTCAGCTTGATTTCGGCTTCGTTAATTTGTTCAATCAGAGCTTCGTCGTTGAAAGCTTCGGTCACGTACACGCCGAGAACAAGCTCGCGGTGATGCGACACGAGTTCCTGCACCACGTGTACGCCTTCGCCAAGGAAGCGGCCTTCGCGTTCGCGGCCCTTTTCGGTCGTGAGGGCGAGCATGCGCTTGAACCAAGGCGGGTTGAAGTTGGAATCTTCGCTAGCCTCGACTTCGGCCACGCGAGCTTCGAGTGCGGCTTCGTCCAATACTTCTTCGACTTCTTCCTTCTGTTCTTCGGGGCGCTGGCGGTAAATCGGAGCACCTGCAGAAGCAAATTCGCGGCGCGGGCGACGGTCGCCGCCAAAGGAGCGGCCCCTGTCACCGAACGGGCGGCGACCTTCGCGGCCTCCGAAGGAGCCACGGTCATCACCGTCGCGACGCGGGCGGCGTTCACGGTCGAAACGGCCTTCGCGGCGGTCACCACGATCACCACGATCGCCGAAGGGTTTACGGTCGCCAAACTTGCGGTCTCCACGGTCGCCCCTGCGATCGTCGAAAGAACGGCCTTCGCGGCCACCGCGTTCTTCACGGTCGTCGTCACGACGCGGACGACGTTCAGGCTTTTCGCTCACTCCGAACTTACGGTCCAGAGTCATCTTTACGGTGCGGTTTTTATTTTCTTCGCTCATACTTTTTCCATGATTTGTTTGGCGACGGATTCCCCGTCAATTTTCAAAAGCTTGAACAAGGCAGGAATTTCACCCTGTTCCACAAAATGATCCGGCAGGCCAAAACGCAACAGGCGTTTGCCTTCAAGTCCGAGATCAGCAATAAGTTCAGCCACGGCAGAACCGAAACCGCCCACCAGCGTGTTGTCTTCGAGCGTCACAATCGTCTTGTGCGCATCAAAGAGCTTGCGGTAAGATTCAGTATCCAGTGGCTTGATGATTCGTGCATCCACGACCGTTGCGCTCTTTCCGTTTTCGCGGAGAACGGCGGCCGTCTTCTTGAGTTCGTTCGTCATGAACCCTGCACCCAAAAGCAAGATGTCCTTGCCTTCTTCCAAGACCTTCGGGAGCTTCACGTCCACGGTCTCGGGAGCGGGCTTCAGGTGTTCTTCGAGGGCGGTGCCGCGCGGGTATCGGATCGCGACAGGGCCCTTCATGTCGATAGCCGCGCGAATCATATCGCGCAGCTCGTTTTCGTTGCTCGGCGCAAGGATGGTAATCCCCGGCACCGTGCGCAGGTAAGACAGGTCGAACGCGCCATGGTGAGTCGGGCCATCGGCCCCGACAAGCCCCGCACGGTCAAGCACCATCACCACATGCAAGTTCTGCAAGGCAATGTCGTGCATAATCTGGTCGTAGGCGCGCTGCATAAAGCTCGAATAGATTGCGACCACCGGCACCACGCCATCGCAGGCAAGGCCAGAGGCAAACGTGAGCGCATGTTCTTCGGCAATGCCCACGTCAATCACGCGTTCCGGGAGTTCACGGGCCACAATGTCCATACCACAACCGGTAGGCATGGCAGCCGTAATGCCGATAATGCGTTCGTCCTTCTTCGCAAGTTCCAGGAGCGTCTGCCCGAACACATGAGTCAGCGACGGATTCGGGCTCCCCGGAGAAAGCGGCAAACCGCTTTCGGGGTCGAAAGGTCCAATGCCGTGCCATTTGGTCGGGTTCTTCACGGCCGCATCCAGGCCGCGTCCCTTCTCGGTCAGGATATGCACCAGGCACGGGCCCGGCTGTTCCTTGACGCGCTGCAACAGCATAATGAGTTCGTTAATGTCGTGACCATCGATCGGTCCAAAGTAACGGATACCGAGGTCTTCAAAGAAGCGGCCCGGCTTCACCACCGTCTTCGCCGCATTTTCCGCCTGCAAGAACAAGTCGCGGAAACGCGATCCCAGAATGCCCGGCAGGCGCTTCATCAGGCGGTCGAGGTCCGAACGCATCTTGTTGTAGACCGGGTCCGAAATCACGCGGTTCAGGTACTTGCTGAAGTTACCCACGTTCGGGGCAATGCTCATCTTGTTGTCGTTCAAGATGATGGTCATGTTCTGCTTCGAAAGACCCGCGTTGTTGATGGCCTCGTAAGCCATACCGCCCGTCATGGAACCGTCACCGATGACGGCCACCACGCTGTTCTTGTGCTTGAAATGGTCTCGGGCCACCGCAAAACCAAGTGCTGCCGAAATAGAGGTCGTCGCGTGTCCTGCACCGTAGCAGTCGTACTCGCTTTCGTTCCTCTTCAAGAATCCCGAAATACCGCCCTGCTGGCGAAGCGTCTCGAAACGGTCGAAGCGCCCCGTCAAAAGCTTGTGAACGTAAGCCTGGTGTCCCACATCCCACACGATCTTGTCGTCGGGGGCGTTGAACACATAATGCAGAGCGAGCGTCAGTTCCACCACACCCAGGCTAGACGCCAGGTGACCGCCATGCTTAGCCACTTGACCGATGATGGTCTCGCGGATCTGCGACGCCAGGTTGTAAAGCTCCTCTACCGAGCAATGCTTTATGTCCTGGGGGGACTTGATATTCTTAAGGTCCATTATTTAACCCTGGTAATGATGAATGCGGCAATGGAGCGCAGGATCGTGGTATCGCACTTGAGGCCGTCCAGAGCCTTGAGCGATTCCTCGTACAGTTCATGCGCACGCTCGCGGGACTTTTCGAGGCCCACCAGCGCCGGGTACGTCGCCTTACCCTTTTCGATGTCGGAACCGGCATCCTTGCCCAGTTCCTCGGTCGTAGAAACGATGTCCAGAATGTCGTCCACAATCTGGAACGCAAGGCCGATGGAGCGGCCGTAGTCGCGGATAGCCCCGATAGACTTGTCGTCGGCACCGGCAAGCATTGCCCCCACCTGGAGAGCCGCCTCGATCAGGGCCGCCGTCTTGTGGTAATGGATGTAATCGACCGTATCAAGGTCCACCTTCTTGCCTTCGCATTCGATGTCGATCATTTCGCCACCGATAAGGCCGTAGGTGCTGAGCAGGTGCGCAAGCACTTCAATTGCCTTCGCATTGCCGGTCTTGCCCATCAGTTCAAAAGCCAAAACGCAGAGGGCATCGCCAGCCATCACGGCGGTCGCTTCGCCGAACTGCTTGTGGCTCGTCGGCTTGCCGCGCCTAAAGTCATCGTTATCGATGCAGGGCAGGTCATCGTGAATCAAGCTGAAGGTGTGGAGCATTTCGAGGGCGCTCATGGCGTAGTCCACCGAATCGCCCTTTCCACCGAACATGTCAAATGCAGCACGCACAAGTGCCGGACGGAGTCTCTTTCCACCGGCGAACATCGAATAACGCATCGCCTCGTGGAGCCTTTCCGGACGGTCGGCTACGGGCGGCAAAAATTCTTCAAACTTCTTTTCCGCAACCTTAGAGATGCGGGACAGGTAATCGAGGGCAACAGCCGCTTCTTTTTCAAGATTTTCCATAATTACAAAGATACTTAATTTCGGGTTCCTATACAAGCCTTGACAAGCCGGAAACAAGGCCAGAAACACTTAAAAAACCGCCTTTTCCGGGCGGTTTTCTCATGTAATAAAATTGTATTTGTTGCCTAGAACAGAGCGCCGTAAAGCGTCACGTCGTCGATGTAGAAATCGGTGCCATCCTGAGCAAACAGGTGGAACTGCTTTACGCCGCCCATCATGCTGTTCCAGGAAGTGACGCAGCTTTCTTCGTTCGCACTTCCGACGCACAGGTCCGCCGGATTCACGACAATGCGCTGCCATTTAGACGAAAGCTTTAGCCAAGCGGTCGACGCCTTGATGTTTACGGTCGGGGTCACCCAGTTTTCGATTGCGAGCTTGAGAGATCCGTTACCCTTCGCATAAAACACAACCGAGTCAATTACCGCGAAGTTCATGTAGTGTTCAAACGAAGTTCCCACAAGAACCCATGCGTAGTCATCGTTAGCAAGCTTATAGTCGCCATGGAACACATTGGACTTGCGAGTGGAATCGTATTCGACACCATCCGTGGCAAACTGCGCCGGTTTAATGGTCGTTCCCTTGTTCAGCGAATCGGTATTGATATACCAGCCATCGGCACCGTTTTCAAAGTCCTGGAGAACCTTCACGGGGCTCAAGGTTTCAGTGCTGTTGGGTTCGGCAAAGGCACTCCATTCGGCATAAAGGGCACTGCTGCTATCGGCTGTCACAAAGTAGATATCAAGCGTATCGTTCGCCGGAACATTCGGAAGCACGTAAGACCCGACATTGTTCGTCTTTACCAACATGTCAAGTCCGTAGACGCCCACCCACAGGTATTCCGCACTGGACTGTAGCGTTACCTTGCTCGAAATCGAGGCTTTCGCCACCAGGTGCAGCGTATCTAGCTTAGCGAGTTCCTTGGCGCTATAGACGCTAGAGAACGCATATCCGTCTTTTTCCACCGTCAAGCGGTAGTCACCGGACGTAGGCCACTTCATATCGAAGCGTCCGTTCTTGTCGGTCTGAAAATCAGGCTCCACCAGCATATTCTGAACGGCAAGCTCTTCGACCCTAGCATCAGCCTTGCGGAGCGCCACCGTCGCACCGGCAGCGGGCGAACCATCCTTGAACAGGGCCACAACCTGTGGCAGGCGAACCGTATCGGGCACCACCGTATCGATATCGGCGGTATCCTTCGCAGAAGTATCCACGGGGACCTTGACCTCGCTGCGGTAGTCCTTCATCAGCGATTCCCTCGGAGTCACGTAAATGCTCCGTTCGCCGAGATTCTTAGAATAGTCCTCGCTCATGAAATAGAGTTTCAGCGAATCATTCGCCGGGAGTGCCGAAAGCGCAAACCAGCCGACCGAATCGGTCTTCACCAGGACATCGGTCCCGACCACGCCGACCCACACCGCAGAACTTCCTTCGGGAATATCCACCACGCCGGCCACGACCGCAGTCGGAAGCAGGTCCACCGTATCGGGTGCCGTAGAAACACCCACCTCGGCAAAACCGTCGCGAGTCACGACCCTAGAGTACGCGACGCCATCGTGCAGCACCGTGAGGCGGTATTTACCTTCAGCCGGGATATCCACCTTGAAGTTGCCCGATTCATCGGCATACGTATCCGCAACGACCAGCGCATTTTCCTCGACGGCCTCAGTCGACCTGAAATCGACCTTGCGGAGCGCCACCGTCGCATAAGACGCGGGCCTTCCATCGGCATAGGCCAATCCGTTCGTCGTAATGCTTCCCGGACCACCGGCTACATCTTCCTTTTCGGAACAGGCGAACAAGGCAACCGCTAGAGGCAAAAGAAAGAGCAATTTTCTCATTTATCTTTCTCCTTTAGAGGTTTGGTGAACGCGAGCGGGAACATCTGGATGTTCAACTGGAATACAGTATCGTCATCTGTCCCTTCTTGGGATAAACGTAGTAAATCTTCACGGAATGCGTTAATCTTTTCGCGCAGGAGCTGGATATCGTCCATGCAAAAGGTCATCGTGACCGTGCTGATGTCGCGTAGGAACGGCTGGTGCCTATCCAGGGATTCATCGGCGAGGCGGATAGTTTCGTGCTGGAAGGCGCGCACGGCCTGCGAGCGCCAGTTTCCGCCAGTAGAAACGAACATGTCGTTCACCTTCCAGTAGCCATCGCGGTCCGTCGAAATCATGTTGAGGTCCGAAAGCAGCTTGACCGCGTCGCGGGCTTCTTTTTCGGTAATGTTCGGAGTACAGCTTTCAGCAAGGCCCTGGTAGTCGTCCTTGAACTTGCAGATTCCAATCACGGAGCGGATGGCGTTGTAGTACCAGTGGCGGTAAAATTCGAGTTCCTTCTTCTGTAACAGCTTGAGCGAGACACCCTTGAGCGCCTGCATGCGTTCGTAATGCTGGAGTGCGTCGGAATCGGTTTTTGCACGGCCGAAATACACCATTTCGGCCCAGTAGTCGGCTTCCTTGCCTTCGAGTTCGAAGAAATCCGCAGCGGGCTGTATCAGGCTGAGCGGCAAATGAATCTTGCCCTGGGACACGCGCAAAAGGTTACCCGGATCGGCCCCCATCTTCATGGCCATGTAACGCCAAGAAATGACAGTTTTGCGCTGCTTAAAATCCTCAAAGGCATCCCTCAACCACTCGCGATAGTCCGTATATTCGAAAATCTTCTTCATAACAATAAAGATAATTCCTTGACTATCAAAAACCTATGATTTGGGACTAAACTCCGTTGTCGAACTTTACAACAGTTTTCAGGTCCTTGTCGCAGGAAGCACTCCAGCGGCATTCCGGCTTTTCAGCGATGGATTCATCGGCGCAGGTGCCCCTAAAATAAAGAATTTCGGGATTTTCGGGAGATCGTCCGTAGGCGACCACGTAGCTCAGTTCGCCCTCCGTGGAGACGTTCACCAAGGGGTCCGCCATCAACTTCCCCGTGAGCAAAATCACACACTCGTCCTTGCGGGGCATCAGCGAATCCGCCTCACCCGCTATCGGAACCCAGCGAAGCTGAAGCGGACGAAAATCGACCTCGGGCTCCTTTTGGCCGGCACAACCGGAAAAGAGGAGAATTGACAAAGCGACGAAACTAAAAACAATAAATAAACGCAAGTTTAAATCATTCCTCTTCGGCCCTTCGGCAAGCTCAGGGACCTGAGTCAGTTAGCGAACTTGCAAACCACACTCAGGATGACCCGCTCCAGGGAGACATACTTCTGCCTACCTGGAGTGTCTGAACGTTGCGCTGGTGACGCGGTTGCGTCCATTTTCCTTGGAGGCGTACAGGGCCTTGTCGGCGCGTTCGAACAGGCGTTTCGGGTCTTCGCCGGCAATCATTTCGGCAATACCGAAGGAACAGGTGATCTGCTGCTGCTTAATCAGCTGGGCGCTTTCGATAGCCATGCGGAGCTTTTCGGCAAGGAACTGGGCGTTCTGCATCGGCGTATCGCCACAGAGAATCACGAATTCTTCGCCACCCCAACGCACCAGGGCGTCGGTATTGCGGATCTTGCTCTGGATAAGCTTTGCAAGGTTCACCAGGACCTCGTCGCCCACCATGTGGCCGTAAGTATCGTTCACATACTTGAAGTGGTCGATATCCAATATGACGAACGAAACCGGACTATCGTTCTTGCTCAGGTTTTCCTGTTCACGCATCAGCACGGAGCTGAAGCCGGCACGGTTGAGACATCCCGTAAGCGGGTCTTCCTTGCTGGACTTTTCGTATTCGCTCTTTTCGATTTCGAGGGCACGCAGGTTCTTTTCGAGTTCTTCGCGTTTTTTCTTGTTGGCCGCACGTTCGCGGCTGTAGTCGAAGAAGCGGATCACGAGGATAACAAAGAAGGTGATGAACCAGAGGGCGACAAGCGCAATCGCCAGCTCTTCCTTTTCGATCATCTTGCCCTTGAAGCAAAGCCCCTTGATTTCAAGCGTTCCGTAGCCAAGCGGCGCGTTCGTACCCGTCTGAATTTCGATCAGCGGAATATTAGACAGATCGACCCTTGCATTGTGGACGTTGATTTCGTTCTGGGCCACCCACCAGCCAGCCACACGGAATTCCTGCGGAACAAATACGGCCGGATAGGTTTCTTCGAGCGGGAAAAATTCAATTTCGTTGAACTTGAGCGACGTTTCGTCACCGGGGCGCGAGAACGTACTGTCGTAACCGCGCATGTAAAGACGGACCGTACCTTCGCCACGGGGTTTCACCCACACGAAGATGCTGTCGAACTTGGAGAGGTTTTCGCCACGGGCCTTACCGTCGCCCAGGAAAATCTTGACACCCGCATACGGATAGGCATAGCCTTCCTTAAGTTCATAGTCCACGATAATGGACGAATCCGTACGGATCAGCTGTACTGCCGAAGATCCACCATCAGCGGAATCGGTTTCAGCAATCAGGTACGGGTAGTCATTCAAATAGAGGGGTTTGATGACATCCATGCCGTTCTGATATGCGAACAATGCGATGACCGTGACGGCCAACAGCACGAAAATCAGGATATTCATCCTGAACAGCACGTATATCTTTTCAAAAATCCTAGACATGGGCGATTCCTACCATTAATCTCGTTTTAAATATATAAAAAAGAGCGACTATTATTCCAAAATGTCATTTTTGTATCGACAAAAGACGCTTTTTTACAGATTTTCGGAGTCTAACGGGAAAGCCAGCGGCCCAATTTGCCAACGACGGGGCGCAAGGTGCGTGCAAGTTCCGCCTGGGAATGTTCATCCGGATGGCCGTGGAGCGCTACGTTATCCGTACGAACCTCGATAAATTCCAGATCCTTTTTCCCTGCGGCGAGCTGACTTTCGTAAATGGACTTAACTGTGGGCGTAAGGTCATCATTCGGCCAGACCTTGGTAGATACCAACAGGAACCGGACTCCCGGATGAGCGCTACGAAGTTTTTCGAGCAGTTTTACATACGCCTTCTTGTAATCGTCCTTGTTCGCATAGGGAGGATTCCCCTGAAAATCGTTGATTCCTATAAAAAGGACTATGACCTGAGGATGGAAGGAGTCGAAATCGTAACGCAAATCGGTATCGGTAATACCGCCTGCCAGGTCGGATTCCGCAAGACCGGGAACCGTATATTCGTAAAGGCGGCTTATGGTCCATTCGGGGACGATATTGTCGTAGTTGCGTACAAGTCCGCGTCCGCTAAAGGCGTTCACCTGGAAATCAGCCTTGAAACCGTCGGCCAGCAGGAACGCATAACTCTTCGAGGCATTTGTCGCCTTGAACACAAAAGAATCAGGGTCGCCCAGTTTGCCGTCGACACCGTAACCGACGGTAAACGAGTCGCCGATAAATTCGATACGGCGATTCGTATGTTTCGGGGGAGGGGCAAAAGAGCCCGCCTTGTCGGTAGAAACCTTGTACAGGCTTATTCCACCGGGATTACTCTCGCTAATCTTGATAAGTCTATAACGGTGCGCACCGCCCGCAGTCTTTACTTTATACACATTCCTGGCACCGGTTTCAATGACGGCGATCTGCTTACCGTCTTCGTCTAGGCGAAAGCGCGCTTCGCCTTCCAGTTCAAATTCCAGGAGCTTCGCAGAGGCATTAAATTCGACCATGGCCGCAGGCGCACTCGTGCGGCTACATTCCTTGCCGTGTTCCCAACGGCCGCTAAACAACAGATTTTCGGAAAACTTTTCCACCGGGACCTCCGCACCCAAAGAAACAACGGATAGCAGGGCGACACCTGCCAATGAAGATTTAATCCAATTCAAACAACGCATAGAGGAATAGTAGTAAAATTAAAAATGAGCAATCGCGCAACTGGTTTTTCTACATTAGCTAACATGAGATTCGCCCGGTTGTCATCTGCAAGTATATTGGCCTTAGCGGCATACGGTTTGCTGCTGGGCGTTTCGGCATTTGCCGGAAACGATCGCCCCGACGAAAATTCCCCAACCCTTCCCGAACCGGGTTCCCCCGGAGACACGCTTACCCGCGAGGACGCCCGCATGGCACTCCTCGTCTACAAGCTGCTCGACAAAGACGGAAAAATCAAGGGCGCCAACATCAAGAACGGTGAAAAGCTCTTCTATCAGAACTGCAGGTCATGTCACGGTGGCGACGGCAAGCGATTCAACTTCGCCCGTTTCGACGAACCGCCCGCCTACATCGGGCAACGCGCCCGCGAAGAAATGCCCACCTTCTGGCACCAAATAAACTTCGGTGACGCCGAACGCGGCATGGAACCCTATATCGACGAATTCACGCTACAGGAACTCATCGATATCGCAGGCTACGCACAGACGCTCCCCTAACGAGTTACTAGTTGATAGGATGCCTTCAACACAATTGTCAGCGAATCCACCCAAAAACGAAGAAGCCCGCCTTCGCGGGCATGACATTATTAGGATGACAATACCGTCCAGTAACTTGGAACTCTTCTACGGTTGCTTACTGTTGTAGACCTTGACTTCCTGAATAAAGGACAGTTCAAGCATTTCAGGGGCTTCGCTACCGTACGGCTGGATTTCAATAAACTGCGGAGACTTCGCAAGTTTCAAGGCATGCACAAAGAAATTCTTCTCGATTTCCTTGTCGCCACGCTTTGCAGGGTTTTTCACCTTTGCGCCGATGAGCGCACCGACGGTCTTTGCGTAGCGCAATACCTGCACCAAGTCGAAATTGCTCAGGCGCTGGTAATTACTTCCGTACTTCGTCGAATTGAGCGCTGTCCGCAAGGTTTCGGAATCCACAGTATCCTTGAGTTCATAGTCCGGAGCCTTCGCCTCGGGCCATGCCGAAGCAAAATCCTTACGCCATTCTTCGGTAGGTGCCGCAGAACGGTTTTCGGCACTCCGTTCCACAAACGGGCAGTAACCGTAATTCGTGAGAATCTCAAAGGCGCGACCTTCAAGATCGGGTTTCAGGATAAAGCCGTAGCCGGGAATGAATTCCTCGGCACATTCCATGAACTGCGGGAAACGCGCAAGTTCCCCGAGGACGTCGGCATTTTCGATTTTAAGCAAACGAACGGTCTGCACCTTCGCACCGTAATACGAGGAGTTCCATTCCGCAAGGGTCGATTCCACGTTCACAGGCGGCTTGATCCAGCTCTTGAAGCTTTCGATTTCGGATTCCGCCATTCCGCACTTAAGGCCGCGCATATAGCTTTCGCGGTTCAGCGAAAAGCGCAGGTACATCTCGTCGTTTTCCACCTTCGCAAGGCATGCCAGCATAAACAGCACACGCGGCGCCGTTCCGGTCGATGCAATCAATTCAAAGTTCGGAAGGCAGGAAATATTCTGGTCGGGAACAGACGCGATAGACGATTCCAGCCAATCCTTGCCGGACTGATCCAAAGCAACCGTTGCGATTTTTCCACCGGCAACCGTAAAGCGAATCAGTCCCAAAAGCCACAGTTCACGAAGGACGCGCGGCAGGTAATCCCATGCGAGTTCGCCACCCTTTTCCTGCAAGCGGAAAGTCGGATCCATGACCCAGAACAGGTAAGCGGCATCGGCGGCAGACTTCGGCTGTTCCAGCTTGCGCAACAGGCGCACACAATGGCTGCGGTCGCCACGGAAACGTTCCTTGAGCCACCAGGAAACAAGATCCTGATGCAGGCGGAACCCGTTCTTATAAAGGAATTCAATAGCCCTTTCCGAAGGTACCAGACAGGCATCCTGCTGTTCCAGCCAACCGTTCCCCGTAAGGAAACTAAAGATCAATGACAGTTCGTTCTCGGCGGCCTTTTCCGAAAGGCGCTTTGCCGTAATAAAGGAATCTGCACAAATCTGATAACTGCGGCGGTGCAGCGCACTGCTATTGTTTATCTTGAGTTCGCCCTGCATGGCGTAGGCAAGCACTTCGCAAACATGCCAGTCCACAAGATTCTGGTAGGCAATTCCCGTTCCAGACGCATTCACCGATTCCGCTGCCGGCAGATCGAAGCTGTCCACAAAATTCGAGAAACCGTAGTAGACGGTCGTATTGGCCGAAGAGGTGCGCCAAAGCACAAATTCACGGCACATCGAAAGAAGGAACGCCTGCAGGTCGCGAGCCTTACTCACGGGAACGGTCAGACGCAGTTCGTTGTAGGTGAGTCCCCTGGAGGCACTATTATAGATGAGTTCCAGGCAACGGCGCTGCCAGGGCTCCATTTTTTCGCGCAGGGTTTCGATACGACCTTTGTCGCTATAAAAAGAAAGAGTTTCGTCTTGAATCAGCGCATTGTTCAACAAGCCCTTATGGCCAAAAGCCTTCGCATGGGCATTGCGAAGAAGCGGCTTAGACATCCCGTCAAAAAAAGCATTCAGATCAAACATCAATTCCACCCTTAACTAGGGCGGACAAATATAGAAAAAATTTCAGCCGTTGCTAGGGTAGCGACTAGCGCAGCGAGGCTTTCACTTCTTCGATAGAGCCGGCCACGGTCTGCTTGTTGTTCCAGATACGCATGAAACTCTTGCCGTAATGCTCGGTGACAACACGGTTATCGAGAATCAGCACCTTTCCGGAGTCCTCTTCGGAACGAATCAGACGACCAAGTCCCTGGCGCAATTCCATGTAGGCTTCGGGAACAAAGAATTCCTTGAACGCATTCTTGCCTTCGGCCTTCATCTTGTTGGCAACCCCTGCCACCAGCGGATCCACCGGATTCGGGAACGGGAGCTTCGGGATCACCAAAAGCTTCAGCGCATCACCCGGGAAGTCAACACCTTCCCACAGACTCTGGCAGCCAAGCAGACAGGCGCCACGGGACTTACGGAACATAGCCACAAGTCCATCGAGCGAGCCGTCCACATGCTGGCACAAAAGCAACTTGTTCTTCTCGGCAAACACCGGAGCAAGGGCCGCCTGCGCCTTCATCATCGCAGAAATACTGGTAAACAGCACCATCGTATTTTCTTCGACCTCGGGGAGCACGGCACAAAGCGTCTCGTTTACGGCGTCGTTGTATTCCGGGACAGACGGCTTGGGCAGGAACTTTGCCACAATCATCGAGCGGCGTTCATCCTTGCCTGCCGATTCGGTATAGACACGCACAAACGGGTTCTTCTTGCCATCGAGGCTGTCCATTCCCATCTTCTGGACAAAGTAGCTCAAGTCACCCTGCACCGAAAGCGTTGCCGAGGTGAAAGTCGCCGACTTGATCCACGGATAGAACTTTTCTTTCCACGGGGCAGAGGCATCGAGCGGACTGGCGTGCAGCTTGATGGTATGCGGATTGAAGGGTTCTTCCATATAGAAAGCCCAATCGTCGCGCCCCGCCTTCACTACAAATTCGAAGTCCTGGATAAAGCGGGAAAGTTCCGTCATGCGACCGCTAATGTCACTCAACAAGCCCGAAAGTTCCTTCTTGGCAGAGGCGAGTGCGGCATTTGCAGCAATCGAAGTCGCCAGGCTTTCGGCAAGCTTTATCGCGTTCAGGCCCTGGTCAATGAACGTGGCAGGGTCGGCATCGTATTCGGCCTTGATACCGGATACATAGGTAAAGCCGTTCCTGGTATTTTTCTGTTTCGCAAGTTTCTTGCCAATCTTCATAAAGAAACGGTGCAGCGCCTTTTCGGTTTCGCTAAGCGATTCCGTAAGGTTTGCACAGCTTGCTAGCAGCTCCGTTTCTTCGGCGGGAATGCGCTTTTCGAGTTCGGCAACAAGCCCGTCGCGATTTTCGGTTTCGCGGCCCTTCGAAGGCACGAGCGTCTTGATAATGTTCCTGAGCGCAAAGAACGAAACCGTGCGTCCGAACGCATTGCGGCTCACCTGCGGGAGTCGATGCGCTTCGTCGAACACGATATGTTCGTACAGCGGGAGTAGCGCAAAGTCGAGGCCCATGTCGGCAAGGAACAGGGAATGGTTCACTAGCACCAGATTGGAATTCATCGCGCGACGCTTGGCGGCAAGGGCCGGGCACTTATTGAAATGCGGGCACTTTTCACCGAGGCAGGACTTCGCGGAACTTGAAATCTTGGACCAGAGTACACGATTGCGGCCCTGGCTAAAGGAATTACATTCGTTCACGTCGCCCGTTTCTGTCGAGTAGACCCACGGCACTATCGCCATGAAGGAATCACGTTCGTCGCTTTGCAACAGGTTCTGCGGAGCCTTCAGAATTTCTTCGAACTTGCGGAGGCACAGGTAGTTTTCGCGACCCTTCAAAACGGCGGCCTTGAGCTTGCCGTCGAACAGGCCTGCCACCATCGGAATGTCCTTACTCCAGAGCTGTTCCTGCAACGCACGGGTCGCGGTACTGATAACGACACGTTCACCCGACACCGCCTTGCACGCGGCAGAAACCAGGTAGGCAAGCGACTTGCCCGAACCCGTCGGGGCTTCCAACACGCAGAGGCCACCCTTGTGCATGTTACGCTCCACCACCGAGGCAAAGTCCTGCTGGTTGTGGCGCACCTGGAAATTTTCAATCGCCGCAGAAAGGAGCCCACCCTCCTTAAAGAACTCGCTCACACGCGGGGCGCGCTCCTTGACCGGAGCATTTTCGAGCGGAACGTCCGGCAACTTGAACTGCGGAAGCTCCGAGGCATTTTCATTTTCGCCCCATACAAGCGACCAGTCCGAACCCCTGGCAATTTTTGCGAGAACCTCCACAAGCCACGGGTCCGAATTTGCAATCTTGTCAAGCGCCATGACGAACAGGTGACCGCAGGCCTCTGCATCGGGGAGTGCGCGGTGCGCACGGCTACGCTCAATGCCCAGCTCCTGCACCAAGGTATCGAGTCGGTGATTCGGCACATTCTGGTAGGCAATGCGCGAAACCGTCAGAGAATCCCACACCGGGTGGTTTTCAAACGAAACACCCACCTTCGCGAAAGTCTGCTTCAAGAACTTGGAATCGAACATCGCGTTATGCGCGACAATCGGCAAATCACCGATAAACGAATAAATCTTCTGCGCCACGGCAGCAAACGTTTCCGCATTTTCGAGGTCTGCGTTGCTGATACCCGTAAGCGATTCGATAAAAGGACGAAGCGTCACCGAAGTCGGCTTAACCAGATAATCGACCGATTCCTTTTCGACGCCGTTTTCAAAACGCACCAGCGCCACTTCGATAATTTCGTCCTTTTCAAAATCGAGACCCGTCGTTTCAAGGTCCAGCGCAACAAAAGATTTAATTTCCATTTGATTCCTCATAAAACTTTTTGCGGTATTATAGCGAAGGCACCACCTTCGTCAGGCTATCGAGCAAATTTTCACCGTTTTTCACCTTGAGCGTATCGCTGATAGCACGCCAGGCCGATCCGTAGCGAAGCGGTTCCACGGAGCCTGCGTCGGGCAGGTCACGACCTTCTTCGGGGAAATAGTAATCCATCAGGTAGTCCCCTTCCACCAAATCGTCAAAACTGAAACTGCCGTCGGCCTTGCAATGTTCCAAATAGTACTGGTTCGTCGCAGCAGAAAGCAGGCGCACAATCGCCTTGGTATCCGCTCCCGAAATTTTTCCACGCAGTTTCGCCAGCTTCAACTTGCTCACCGTCTCAAACTTCTGCAAACGTTCATACTTGAGTTCAATCACCGTATCGCGCTTTCCGTTGCTATCGGCAGCGGCAAGGGTCGTATCCATGTAACCCATCAAGAAAATGACCGAAATGTCTGTCTGCCACGGAGCCGTCTTTTCGACCGCAAAACGCACCGGATCCATCTGCTTCACCTGCAACTGCGTCGTATCCTTGTTTATCGCGACATAGAAAGTCTGCGTAAGCGAATCGAGTTTCGGCTTGTTGAAATGCACAATCAGGGAATCGTCCGGGAAAAGCACCTTCGCCTTGGAATTCGTCTTTACCCCCGTAACCTTGGGGGGAAGCGTATCCGACTCCATCTTCTTCCATTCCCATTCGACTTCATTCCTAAGGGTATCGAGCGGACGGAACATCGAATCTTTCGCGGTGTTACATGCAAACTTATAAAGAGTCTCCTTTTTCGGAGCCGGATCAAAATAGAACTGCGGCTTATTGGAAGACGCCCCCCTATAAACCAGCTTCGGATAAAGCACCTTGTTTTCGGGAGAGGTCAGGTGACAGTTCGACGTATCGGCAAATACGGAATCAAAATAGACGTTACGCGTAAAGCTTGCCTCAAGCACGTTAGCAAAGGGCTGCGATACCGATTCAAGTTCAAGCTTGGTCGTATCCATGTCGGCAATGGCAAGCCACAACGTGTCGGCCGTTTCGGCAGACAGGTTCAGGTCACCCGTCCAGATACCCACCTGCTCGGTAGAAAGTTCAATCTTCTGGTTACCATTACCATCCATAAAGGCGACGACGCGGTAATGCCCCGCCTTAAGTCCCGTAAGCGTAAAGTGTCCGGCACTGTCGGCACGGGTCAGATACAGCGGAGGTTCCTTCAACAACAGCGGTTCCTTGCTGATTTCCTTGGTGGTCGTATCACGGTACTTTTCAAGATAATGCCTAGAGTTGCGCTCTTCACCCAACAGGAAAAGTCCGATACTCGGATATTCCTTCTTGCGCATCATCGCCTGGTCCACAAGCACACGGCCCGAAACCGTCAACGAATCGATAATGGCACCCGTCGAGAACACCACCTGGAAAGGCTTTGCAAGGGCGTTCCCGTGCAAGTCCTTGATGCCGCCCGCAAAGGTAACCGTATAGGTCGTTCCCGTATCAAGCTCGGCACGCGAGGTAAGGGTCAACTTGTTGCCGCTCACCTCAAAGCGCAATTTCTTGTCGATAGGCGGCGAAATGGAAACGGCGCTTCGCGGAATGGACGCGTTAATCCACTCGTCGAATTCGAGCTTGACCATCAGTTCGTTCGGATGGTTCGTCGTATTCGGTGCAGGGTAAACAGCCGCCACACGCGGCGGGAGCTTATCTTCGGGGCCACCGCTAGGAGCCACCTGAGTCGCGCAGGACACAAGCGTCACGGCAGTCAGCGCCACGCAGCAAAAAAACGCACCTATTTTCAACAACGAATACTTCATCAGTCAATCAGCTGGATAATCTTGCCCAGGCGTCCCCAACGAATGCGGAACGGAAGCCTCCACCAGGTAAACGGATTTTTAAGGGAGAACGCCTCGTCGTCATTTTCGAACGAGAAATAGATTACGAACGCCTTCGCGCGGATATTCCTGAGCGAAACAAATCCCCAGTAGCGGCTGTCGGCGGAATTGTCGCGGTTGTCGCCCATCATAAAGAACTGCGGAGTCTTCACCACGTACGTTTCGAGCGGCTTTCCACCCAGGAGCAACCTGCGGCGAATTTCAAACTTCGTATTTGCCGGAGCGTCAAGCGTATCGCCCGCCATGCCTTCTACCGTGGATCCGCCATCCTGCGGAGCATCGACATCGACAAGTTCCACAGTTCCCGCATTGTCTTCTTCGGCCTGGTTCAACAGGGCGACATTCCCTTCAAGGTCACGCAGCAGCGAACCTTCGAACGCAATGTAACTCACCGGGCGCATCATGCCCCCCTGAAGGTTCGGGTCGATCATCGGCAGGTACGCAATACGCGAAAGTTCCTTAAAATACGCAAACGACATCACGCCCGAAACCGAGTCCCCCTGCGTAAGCCGCTGCTGAATGAGTGTGCGGTTCCGGCGGAAAAGTTCATTCAAGGCAAGGCCACGGTCATTTTCCACGGGAATCCTGAAATTCTCGAAGTCGTAGTTGTTGACTTCGACACTGTCCTTCCAAAGAGATATTTCGAGTTCCACCGATTCATCCGGATTTTCCTGCGCCACCAGGGAACGCAGCCACCACAGCTTTTCGAGCGGCATCTTGTCGACCACAAACGAGTCCCCCACCGACGGCACTACGAATGCGTCGCGCTCGTCACGCGGAGAATAAGTTCGTGCAGTCGCCGTGTACTTGCCGCGCCCGGGCAAGGTATCCTGCAGCACACCGTTAATGTAAAGGCGACCCTTATGCACCGCCACCGTGTCGCCGCTCACCGCCACGCAACGCTTGATGTAGTCCTTCGGACCATCGGCATAGTGAATCAGGTGCGACTGCCCCGGCTTGGGTTCGTGATCCCAGTAGAGGTTCCCGAACATCAGCGCATTGAACAGGTGCGTATAACGCACAGGATTTCCGTCAGGATATTCAGGTTCGCCTGGATAACGGAAAATCACCACGTCGCCCTTGGCCGGGTACGCGTATCCGGGGAATTTCTGGTTGCTAAACGGGATCGGAGAGCCGTAGGTAAACTTGAGTCCGAGCAAGAAGTCGCCCGTATGGAGCGTATCTTCCATCGACCCGCTCGGAATCTGGAACGCCTGGATTACATACTGAATAACAATCAAGGCAAGCGCCACTGGGACAATGATTTCCCGAAGCAGGCCCTTCACAAATTTCTTCATCGAAAACGGTTCTTTATTTTCCATCGGTATATTCAACTTAAAATGCAATTAAAGGTTACGGATTTTCTTGACGAGTGAACGACTTACCACCAGCTGGGTTGCCGCCTTGTCGCGAAGCACCATGACCATGCGACCGGCATCGCCCTTGCGGCATTCGGCAATGTAATCGATAGCCACAATGTGCGAACGGTGCACACGCGTAAAATGCCTCGGGTCCAGTTTTTTCTCTAATTCCACCAGCGGGGTATCTATCACGTACTGTCCGTTTACGGTATAGACGGTCGTGTACTTTTCTTCGCTATGGAAACGGATAACCTCGTCAATGTTCACGAACAAGATACGGTCGCCCACCTTCACCTGCAGGCGCTGCAAGTAAAGTCCGCTCATATCCACAAGGTGCCTCAGCTTTTCCCAGTTCAGGTCCGACGGAACGGTCGTATCGTCCACTTGCGGAATCGCCTTGCGGAGCTTTTCGATCGACGAAGCCAGGCGTTCGGGGGCCACCGGTTTCAAAAGGTAGTCCACCGTATTCTCTTCGAAAGCCTTGAGCGCGAAATTATCGTACGCCGTCGTAAAAATAACCAGCGGCACGTCATCGCCATCCAGGGAATGTAGCACTTCGAATGCGTCCATGTCGGGCATCTGGATATCCAGAAACACCACGTCGGGCATCATCTCATGAATCATCTTGACAGCCTGCGCCCCAGACCCCGCCTCTCCCAAAATCTCGATTTCAGAAGAATAAGGTTCCAATAGCGAAATCATGCGCTTGCGGGCAAGCGGTTCATCGTCAATGACAAGGGCTGAACACTGCATATCACTCCTTGGGCTGTTCCGTTACGGGGTTCTTCGACGAATCTTTCACAATGGGTTTTTGCGGAGCCTTGAAGATTCGAATCAAATCCGCATGCAGGCCGTCCTTGTCTTCGTAAAGCACGCCCGCAGAAGTCATGTAGCGCAAGTTGCCGAATTTTATGCGCTTGAAATTCCAATGGATCTTGTCATTCGAAAGCGAGACCTTGATGGTGCTATCGGAAACAACGAAAGTTCCCTTCAGCGAGTCCGTCTCCATCGTATCGCGCAAAGTCAGCTGGACTGCTTCAACGGAATTGTCTTCCAGAAGCGTCATGCGGACCATACGGCTTGTGCAGTCATCGCACGGCAGGCGCCCCGAATAAAGCCCCGGCACATCCTTCGGAATTTCGATAGGGGGCAAGTCGGGCAGGGGTTCCGACTTTTCTTCGGAACAGGCCACGAGCAGGGCTACGGTGCACAGCGAAAACAAGAACTTTTTTCCACTCATGCGCCTAATTTAGAAAACGAAAAGCCCGCACGAGCGGGCCCAAGAGCGATTATAATGGAAATTCGCAATGTTTATACGGCGCTGCGATAGAGCCGCTAGATTCCCTTGGAATACACGACCCTGAAGCCCACAGTCTGGCCACGGTACATAGGATCTTTCTTGTTACGTTCGGCAGATGCAAGGGCGGTCACCTTGTCGGACCATCCCCCACCACGGATTCCCTTGAGCGTGCCACTCGAAGCGCCCGTGTAATTGACCTGCGAAGTTGTCGGCAAACTGGCATACCAGTCCCCCACCCACTCGGCCACATTTCCGCCCATGTCGTAAAGGCCATAAGCATTGGGGATGTAGCTTGCCACTTCGACCGGTCCCTTGGACTGGGCGTAATAGGCATATTTCGACGCCTCGGCTGTTCCCCAGTAATAGGTAGACTGCGACCCCGCACGGGCCGCCACTTCCCACTCCATTTCCGTCGGGAGGCGAACCGTTTTTACGGCGTAATTTACAGACAAATTCACAAGTTCCCCGTCCGCATTGATCGACTTGTACACGTAAGCCGTATCAAGTCCTACCAGCTTCGAAATCGCATTGCAGAAAAGGGCCGCCTCGTACCAGTTGACGTCATAGACGGGATATTTGCCGCCCTTCGCCGTTCCCTGCATCACTTCGGAGTAAAGTTCCTGCGTCACCTCGGTTTCGCTCATCGAATATTCGTCCAGCGAAAACTGGATATTGCCACGCACATAAGTCATTGCGGGAATTTCTACCATTTTCAGATAATCCGAAAGGTCCGGCAACGAATCCGTTTCACCTTCGGAGCTGGACGAATGGACCTCCCCTTTATCCTTGTGGTTGGCCTTCCATCCGCTTATAATAGCTTCATCAACCTCGAATTCCTCGGAGCTCCCAGTCGCCGTACACGCCGCAAGCGTCAAAACCGAAAGCCCACACAACAGTAGCCAATTTATAGACTTCATTCGCATAATATGTCCCGTTCCTACTTCACGATACCCACGCGGTAAAGTTTCTGCTTGGTCTTGCCACTTTCGAACTTCACCTTGAGTCTTGCCGTATAGACGTCAGAACCCAGGTGCTTCAAGTCCAGACTTTCAAACTGGTTGCGTCCCTGCTTCACGTCTTCCATCTTGGTCTTGAAAACGCAAAGTCCCGTAATGTCGTAAAGTTCGAGGGTTGCATTCTTCGCATTGTTGCCAATTTCAAAGCGAGCCTTTGCATTGCCGCCACGAACCGGATTCGGGAACATGAAGAATTCAGAGATTTCGTCTTTTGCAGTCACCTTCTTTATGTCGCCGAGTTTCGAGGCGTCAAAATACCCGGTACGTTCGTTGCCACCGGCAGGAAGTGTCCACGCCGCACTAGACGAAGCCGCTTCGAGATTTGCCTTACGCAGGCGGAATGCAGCCAGGTTGTTCCGGTGCAAAGCGTAAAGTTCCGGGCCCGACGACTTTTTATCGGGAATCGCATTCGCCACAAAGATACTCATCGGTTCAAGCGTCTTTGTCGAATCGACATCCTCGTAGCTTCCTGCCGCCATCGGGAATCCATCCGTTACCGCCTTGCCCTTACCCGTATAGGCATAAATAAGTCCGTCGTTACTCGGCACCAGGATTTCAGGAATTTCATCCCCCGTCACGTCAACCAGCAACGGATCGCTAAGGAATTCAAAAATAGGACTGCCACGAGAAATCTTCACCGGGAAACCATCGACCGGAAGCCCCGAACGGTCAAGAGCATACACCAGGTTATCGCCCAAGAAAACGATTTCCGGGTATCCGTCGTTATTGATGTCACCCAAGGCAATGCCCGAAGTTTCTTCGGGAATCCAGCGGATAGAGGCACTCAGGGCGCCGCGCTTATAGGATTTTTTCCAATTCAGGGCATCCTTCTTTTCCGAGACGCTCGCCACGGCTACAGTCCCAAGGCTACCCACCGCAATCACGTCGGCCGTTTTATCGCGGTCCATGTCGGTACAGGCAATACGGAAAATTTCACCACTCTTGCCGTTCAGCTTGATTTCGCGATCCTGCACATACACAGAACCCGCAGAAGTCACATAGGCAAACATTTCCTTTCCATCTGCCGTGCCGCAGTAGGCAATATCGTTGACGCCTTCACGTTCAGCGACCCGCTTCATTTTTCCGTTACTTCCATTGAACGAAACGACGCCTTTCACGGTCGCAAAACGAACCGTATTTTCAAGCACCATCGGCCCCGCCAAGGCAGAATCGATCGCAAAAGCCTCCTGCGTCGGCAATCCTCCGGCAAAAACCGTTTTCACAAGTTTATTCGCGTGCAGGCTATACACAACGTTGCCGTCGCTTGCCATACCCACAAGCGGTCCATAGCTTGCATCTACGCGGTAGAGCGGAATTTCGATATCGGCACCGCTACGGGTCAGCGACTTCTGTGTCACCACAGTATCTGCCGGGAACAACGTATCGCCCAGAGCACTGAACACCTGAAGCGTACCATCCGTTGCGCCAACCACCAGAAGCTTTTCGCCCGCATTTTCAGGATCGTCCACGAACACGGCGCCACGCACCGCCGAGGAAAGACCGATATTGCGCGGGAAAGCGCCGTCCTCAATACTTCCATCGTCAATGCTTACCGTCACGCTAATCTTGAGCGCCGCAAAATTTTCCACGCTGTCGCCCATAAAGGCATTCGCGGTCTTTTCTACACGGGCCTTCTTGGGAACCTTCACCGAAATCTTGATTCCGGTATAGCCTCCCTGCGTCGTCATCGTATTTGCATACCCCGTAGAGCCAATCGTCTTGACCGTGTCGAATTTCTGCTTGGAATCCTTCGAAGGAATACGCAAGTGCGGCATCAGGTCGGTCCCCGATCCGTAATCGTAAGTGTCTTCACCAATTGCGTTCTTGAAAGTCTTGCCAATGCTCAACAGGCCGTCGGCCTCGACCATCGCGATTCCGAACTGGTGGTCGCGCAAGGTGTCGCCGCCCCAGAAATTCGCATAACCGTATTCCAATGTTTCACGCAGGTACCAGTCATTCACGCGCCACACCACGATGCCGCTTGCCGGAATTCCCGCATCAAAGCTGTTTGCGCCGACAACGATTCCTTCGGCAGCCTTGCTGTACTTTTTGCACTTGGTCGTAGAACTGTCACCGAACAGGGCGTTCAGGCATTCCACCGGCACCGTCTTCACCGTGGTATCCGAATTTTCCTGGGCACCACGGACCAACACGCTCACCTCGCCGTCTTCGTTCCAGCTGCGCTGGCGGTTTTCAATCAGCAAGTACTCGCTTGCACTCAGCGGAACCTTCACGATTTCGGTTCCAAGGCCGGTTCCCGCCGCAGCGATATCAATCGTCACGGGCTTTCCAGCCACAGGGCGTACTTCCTTCACCTGCGACCAACCCATATAGGCACGTTCCCACGCTGCAGGGAGCGAAGGCAAGAAACCGTTGCCAGCATTATAACCCGCAAAGTCCATCACGTCAAAATACCCGAGGCGGCTAATCCCCTTCACCACATCATAAGTGCTCGGAAGGCCAAGCTCATGGGCAATCTGGTTAATCATGATTCCATTGATTCCCCAGTTGAGTCCATCCTGCGAGGCTGTTTCGCTCATTACCATCATCGAACGCAACGTGTCTACGGTGGCATCTTTCAGCACAAGTCCCTCGACCACCGACGAATCCTTACTCACCTGTCGAACGGCGGCATACTTCAGTGTATCCGGCAAGAAATTCCAGAGGTACTTGTCCACGTATTCGTCAAAGAAATCGCCCGGCGTATCGGCACTGCGCGCACCGGAGCTACCGCCATCGAACAGGCCGTTCGCCCCTGCGTGAATAATCATGTAGACGCGCCTCGTATTCGAATTTTTCGAAAGGGGTTCGCTAAACGGAGAATCGCCCGACTGGTGTGCCGCCATCACCGCATCGTAAACAAATTGCATGTAGTCGCGGGTGCGTGCTTCGTTGAATTCAGCCGTCTTTTCGCCGTCTCGCTTGCCGGTACGGTTGTAATCGATAATCTGCTTTTTCAGTTTGTATGCGCTTGTCGATGTCGGGAAAATATGCGAATCGATCACCAGCTTTCCGCCGCTCACCTTGTTGAAATAGGCGTTCGCAAAGTCGAAATGCTTTTTCCAGTAGGGAACACTGTTGCGCCGCCCCGACGGGTCCAGCTTGTAGGTTTCCTTTTTTTCCTTGTCGGAATCGAAGGTTCCGTCTCCCGTCGTCAAGCTATTATCAGGGCTTTCCTGTTCGAATTCCACGCGAATTGCATAAATCTGCAACGTATCCGCAGCAATGACGGGAACAACAGAGAACAGCACAAAAAACAATGCGAAAATCTTGGCATTTAACTTCATAGTTATAATTTACAAAATAGAGCCTAGAATTTAGAGCATAAATCCTAGAAAAGATTCAATTAACAATGAATATACGGGCCTTTTTTAGGCATTATTCCCCGATGCGTTTAAAACTTCTGGGAATATTCAGGCGCCAGGTTCCCGAACTGAAGGACTTGTTACGGTTGATTTTCTTTATACGGATTTCCAGGAACTTTGCACCATCGAGTTCAAACACGACCCTCGACGGAGTTTCCACCCCCTCGAATTCCTTGAAATCATAAAAGCGGATCGTCTCCGTCTTTTCGCCTCGCCCCGTTCGCGAAAGCCAGGTTACATGCGGGCCCACCTTCTCGAAAGAAAACGGGCGCCCCGTCTTTTCGCGAGCGAATGTCACGCCTTCTTTCTGCGTAGAATCTCCGGACGGAACTTCCTCGAAATTCTCGGGTAACAGGCGACCGTCAAAAATGTCTGCCACCTGGTGGATATGCACCATCGGGAGCGCATCGCTATTCAAAAGCCCAACCATATAGCCAACGCCTTTCATATAAAGTTTTTCGGTCGGGAAAGTAATTTGCCAGCCCTCCTCTTGCCACAGAAGCGAAGCGACTCCTATGCCGAGCGGCCCCGTGAGTTCCATACGGTAACGCTTGCCGGGAACCGAGAAAAGCACCGCGTCGAATTCCTGCGTCGAACTATCCTGCACAATTGTCAGCTGGAACTTGGCGCGAAGGCTATCGCGGGGCGCCTCCTGAGCGCCATCGGATTCAGCGGCAGCAGGCTCAATCGTGGGCTTGTTCCCCGCACAACCGACAAGGACGCAAAGAGAAAACAGCACCAATATGGAACAGATAAGCTTCAACAAAAGATCCTTCGACTAAAATTTCGGCCCTTCGGCAAGCTCAGGGACCTTACCCCTGATGCCTACTTCTTAAAGAACTTCTTCACGGCAGGATGCTTCGGTTGCAACTTTTTCAATTTCTTGTAAGACGCCGTCGCTTCGGACTTCATGCCAAGCGCTTCCTGGATGGCCGCCATGTGTTCCCAATAGACAAAGTCATCTTCAAAGCGGAGGCTCTTGATTTGTTTCATCACTTCTAGCGCCTCGGCAAACTTACCCTTGCGATAAAGGCCCCACGCCCACGAATCAATGTAAGCCTCCAAAGACTCCAAAAGGCCACGCTTCGCAGAAATCAGTACAGCCTTGTCCACCAAGGCTATTCCCTTGTTCAGCTCCTCGGGAGAACGATTCAAGTCAATCAAGGTGTAACCGTAGTAATTCAGGACTTCGGCAAGGTCAATCGAGGCATCCGCAGAACCAAGCACATATTCAAACAGCGCAAAAGCCTCGTCGAATTTTTCCATACGTTCCAGATTCATCGCCATCAAGATGCGGATTTGCAAATCTGCGGAATCCTTCGCGGCAAGGTCCCTGTAGAACGCATCAGCCTTTTCACGCAGGGCCATCGACTTCTTGATCCGTGCAGAATCACCAATATCCTTCTGCCAAATTTCCTGCGCTTCCACGCACAAAATCCGGGCGTAAACGCTACGGAACTGGCGACGGTTGCGTTCGACATCGTTTGCCATCCGAACCATCGAGGCGGAATCGGCAATACCTTCCATCGGAGTCCACTTGTCCCACACGGAAATGAGCGAGTCGAGCATCTTGTACGCCTTATTGTACATCCTCGCGGTACCGTAAGTCAAGGCAAGTGCCGCCTTATCGCCCCCCATCGCAACGGAGTCCGCCTTTTCGGCGTAGCGAACGGCATCCTTCGGCTTATTTTCCTTAAAAGCGATTGTAGAAAGAACATGGTAGGCGCCCGTCACATAGACACGCTGATTTTCAAGCAGCTCGGCAGCGATTTTCAGGTGAGCCTTCGCACTATCCAGTTCACCATACATATTCTCGTATTGGCCTACGAAATACGCAAGTAACGGAGTCCGCACCAGGTCCACGGAATACTTTTTCTTAAGCATCGCAAATGCAGAATCGCGGTTACTTTCGGCCAAGGCACTCATCAAAAGGACAACCATCGCCTCGTCATCCTGCGTCGATTCCGTAAGCGTGTCTACAACGGCCTGGGCTTCCTTAATGCGTTTCTGGAACACAAGCCCCTGCACCATTTGCAAGAGCATTTTCTTGTCGCCGGTCGCCTCGTGACCCTTCGCAAAAAGTTCCACGACGGCAGAATCCTTATGCTGGTCCAGCAACAGTTTCAGCTGGCGCTGAAAAAGCGTCGGCATATAATTCACCTGCGGCAGGAGCAGGTCATAGACACGCGAAAGTTCCTTGCCATCTTGGATCGCTTCCAGGAACAAGCTGTAATCGTACAGGAGCGACATGTCCTGATAACGCGAAGAATCGAGCGCCGCGTTAAAATACTTGCGGCAGGAATCAGCACGACCGTCTTTCACATACAAGTGCGCAAGCAATCCCAGCTGAGACGCCGTCGCACGCCCCTTGAGCTGCTGGGCACGCTGGGCCTGAATCAGGGCTAGCGAATCGGCGCCCTGGGAGGCCATGATTTCTGCAAGCTTAAAGGCAAGATAGCGGTTGTACGGGTCAGATTCCGCAGCGTGTTGCCAGAACACGTTCGCAAGAGCGCGTTCCCCACGCAGTTCCATTTCCTGGGCGCGAATAAAAGACTCATGTGCCGCATCGATATTCTGCGGTAGTGCCGGTTCCTCGGCAGCGGATGTATCTGCCGTCGAAGGGGAATTATTCAGCTGCGCATTCGCCGCCACAAGGATTGCCGCAGTGTCTGCCGCAGTCAAACCGTCCTTTTTCGCCGATGAAGCGCAACCGCCAAACGACAACGCCACAGTCAAGAGCGCCGTTGCAACAGTAAGCGAAAAAAGCAAGGACTTCACGCGCACACTCCCTTAATCCGCAATCACGAAATCAATCTTGGAATCCGGAGGCAGGTAGTCGCCGAACTTAGGCATCGTTTCAATCACCGTTCCCGGAGCACGATTTTCCTCGTCCTTCTGGCGCTTAATCTTTCCAACTTTGAAACCGAGCTTTTCAATTTTAGCGTAAACGTTGTCAATCAGTTCTCCGCTGAAATCGGGGAGAAGCGTCTTGCCCTGGGTTGCACCCGCCGAAATGACAACCTTTACCGTGTCGCCCACGCGAACCTTCTGTCCAGCCATCGGAATCGTGCGAATCACGACACCGCGCGGAATGCTCTGGTGAGCGCCCTTCACAATTTCACCCTGCACAAGTCCTGCACGGACAAGCGAAATGGACGCCTGCTTTTGGCTTTTTCCACGAAGTTCCGGAATTTCCACTTCGCGAAGCCCCAGGCTCTTGGTCAACTTGACCGTGCGTCCGAGTTTTGCGATGCGGCCGGCCGCAGGCATCTGCACCAGCACAAGGCCTTCGGAAACCTGAGTACTATAGCGACCTTCCGCAAGCCATTCATACTTGAAGCCCGCTTCATCCAAAGCCTTTTCGGCCGCTTCCTGCGTCATGCCTTCGAGGTTCGGGACTTCGCCGGTCGAAGCAAAATGTCCCGAGAAAATCGGCATCACCAGCTTATCGACCGCAAATGCGAGCACAATCAAAAGAACAATCCAAATGCCAATGGCCTTCACGACCGGAGCCGTCTTGAGCCACGCTAAAACTTTATTCAAAATCGACTTTACTTTATCCATAACAAAACAAATATCAGAACTTTGGTTCGGCAGTGCTTCGGCAGGCTCAGCATACCAGTTCACCAAACTTTAAGGTCCCTGAGCTTGCCGAAGGGCCGTTCAAGCTTTATTATCCCTTTGTTGCCTTTTCTTGCAGGGCACTTTCGTCGAAGATCACGATATCCTTGCCGGTCATGGCGATCGCGTTTGCCTTCACCAGCAGAGAACAGATGCGGCTCACCGTTTCGCGAGTCGTACCCGACATATCGGCCAACTGCTGCTGGGTCGGGCGGTTATGAATCACCGTCACCATCTGGCCGTTATCCGTATGGATACGCATGCCGCGTTCTTCCATCAGGTTCAGGAGAGTACCCGCCACACGGCCACTTACAGACATGGTCGACAAGGAACCGATCTGCTTGTTCGCCTTACGCAGTCTCTTGCTCATTTCAGACAAAAGAGACATCGCAATTTCAGGCGTCTGGCGAATAAGCGTCAGGAACGGTTCACGGTGAATGATCATCAGCTGCGCATCGGTGACGGTGCGCACCGAGGCAGACCTCGGTTCGCCGTCGATGAGCGACATTTCACCAAAGAAGTCGCCGCGTTCCAAGAAACTGAGGATCGTCTCGCGCCCATCGACACCGGTCATGTAGACCTGCACCGTCCCCGATGCAATCAGGTACAGCGCCTTCATCGAGCAGTCGCCTTCGAGCACCACAGTCTCGTCGCGGTTGAAGTCCTGGACAACAACCAAATTGGCAAGCAAGCCAAGTTGTTCTTCCGTCAATTCAGAGAAAAGGTCTACCCCTTTCAAGAGTCCACATACATCGTTGTTGTCCATTTCCTTCTCCTTCTTTAGAACCTAGTCCAAATCTACGATAATGCTCTGGTCGCGCTTTGCACCGATCGAGATCATGCCGATCTTCACGCCCACGAGTTCCGCCATGCGGTTCAGGTACTTGCGGGCATTTTCCGGCAGTTCTTCGAGCTTGCGGCACTTGGTGGTATCGCACTTCCAGCCCGGCATTTCTTCGTAGACCGGCACGCAGCGGCCAACCTTGGAAAGCTGGTTCGGGAAATTCTCGATCTTTTCGCCGTCGCATTCGTAGTGAGTGCAAATCTTGATGGTATCAAAGGTGTCGAGCACGTCGAGCTTGGTGATAGCGAGGTGAGTCAGGCCGTTCACCACGGCAGCCTTGCGGACCACCGGAGCGTCGAACCAACCGCAGCGGCGGTTACGACCAGTCGTTGCACCGTATTCGTTACCAATCTTGCGGAGCGTGTCACCCGTTTCGTCCAGAAGTTCGGTCGGGAACGGACCGTTACCCACGCGGGTCGTGTAAGCCTTGACGACACCGACCACCTGGTCGATAGCCGTGGGGCCAATGCCAGCGCCGCAGCTTGCATAGCCTGCGACCGTGTTGCTGGAGGTCACGAACGGGTAAGTACCCTGGTCGACGTCGAGGATGGTACCCTGAGCGCCTTCGAACACCAGGCGCTTGCCGGCCTTCACGGCGGCATAGAGCATGGCGCTCACATCGCGCACGAACGGCTTGATCTTCTGGCCGAGTTCGAGGTAGTCCTTGATGACCTGTTCCGGATCGATTTCGGGAACATCGTACATCACCTTGAATTCTTCGTTGTGGACCTTGGCCATCGCTTCGACGCGGGGGCGAAGTTCGCGTTCGTCCATGAGGTCGCCCACGCGGACACCGATACGGTTCACCTTGTCGCTGTAGCAGGGGCCAATGCCGCGGCCCGTCGTGCCGATAGCGCCCTTGCCGGCCTTCTTTTCCTTGGCCTTGTCGAGGGTGGAGTGGTACGGGAGCACCACGTGTGCGTTGTCGGCAATGAACAGGCGACCTTCGGGGTTGATTCCCTTAGTGTGGAGGTCTGCGATTTCGGCAAGAGTCTGCACCGGGTCGAGCACCACACCGTTACCGATCACGCAAATCTTGTCATCATGCATAATACCCGAAGGAATCAGGTGGAAAACGAACTTCTTGTCGCCCACTTCCACGGTATGGCCGGCATTTGCGCCGCCCTGGAAACGCACGATGTAGTCTGCGTCCAGAGTCAGAAAATCAACAACCTTGGCCTTGCCTTCGTCACCCCATTGGGAACCGATTACAACACGATTTGCCATATATCCTTCATTGTTTTTTGACCCGGCGAACGAAACCCGAACAGGCAGCCCGCAGGTCGATTGCTTGTTAAACGACGAAATTCAAACGCAGGGGACTTCCCTGCGCCCTTTTTCGCCATAAAGATAGCAAAGAAGGACCAGGGGCTAGAGGTTAGCGACCTGGGTTAAGGGTGATTTTCTCGCCCAAAAAGGATCGGGGCATATAAATTCCGCAAAACGTAACCGCTTATATGCCCCTTTTCGCAAAACACAAATAAATTAATACCATTTTCATTCACATTTTCAACCAAGGGGCATATAAAAAACTCTAAACAGATCAAATTATACGCCCCCATACCAATCCCCAAATCCATATTCTCCAACAAACGCTCAAATGGGGCATATAAATCTTCCCAAAGGCAACCTCTTATACGCCCCACCATCATTTTTTCACCTTTACAGCCATCGAAAAATCCCTGCAAAATGAAAAAGGGGCATATAAAACATCTCAATACCACATTCTTATATGTCCCACCCCCTAAAAACACCCATTTTCACATCTTTCCTAACGATATCGTTATAAAAAATTGCCTTTAGGCCCGCCCTTCCCCTTCTGATTTTTGTATATTGTAAGCAAATAGTTTGTTATATCGCCACGAAGGAGTGCAACTCCTCGTGGCTTTTTATTTTTCAACAGAGGAATTATGGAAAACAATCAAAAAATAGTGAACCGTTCGCCAATCATAACCGCCCTTCAAGAACAAACGGACATCTATCAAAACACCCTGGACAACCTAACAAAGAAACTTCGCAACGCACCAAAGGAGACCCTAAGGGTTCAACCACACAAGAAATCGTTTCAATATTACATCGTCACGCAAAAGGGCGACACGAAGGGCTCGTACCTTCCCCGCAAAGAAATTCGCAAGGCAAAAGCCATTGCGCAGCGAGACTACAATGAAGCGGCGGCGGCCATCATCAAAAAGCAACTTGCGGCCATCGACACATTCCTCAGGGCATATCAGCCCAACGCACTCGACCAAGCCTTCACCGGGCTGCATCCGGGCCGCCGCGCACTTGTGACGCCCGTGCGAGAACCAGACGACGAATTCATCGCCGCATGGCTGCATCATCCTTATACGGGTAAGCCCTTCGAAATCAATGCCCCCGAATTCTACACCAGCACGGGCGTGCGCGTCCGCTCGAAATCTGAAGTCATTATCGCAGACGCGCTCAGTCGCGCTGGCATTCCCTTCCGCTACGAATACCCCACAAGCGTCAAGGGCTGGGGTACGCTCTACCCCGATTTCACCTGCCTCGACACGCGCACCCGCGAAGAAATCATCTGGGAGCATTTCGGCCTTATGGGCGACCCGGACTACACCGAAAGCACCGTTCAAAAAATCGCCCACTATACCGCCAGCGGCTACACCCTCGGCAAAAACTTCATCGCCACCTTCGAAAACGCCGCAAGCCCGCTCTCCGTCAAGCAAGTGCAGGCATACATCAAGTCATTGCTGATGTAGAGGCTCTGCTTTTAAAAAATTGTATGCTTTCCCACCCAGTACGTCATCTATACTATATTATTCTGAATCCTTGAGACAGCGGATGCTGCCTAACTCATTTTTTTCCGTAGAGTTGAGACGTGCTTTTTCTCCATATCGATCGTTGACCGAGGCCCCATCCATAGATAGCCGGTAGGCCAACGTGGAACCATTTTCTGTAGAACTCCAAAAAAAAGCTCGATACATGGTCGTTCCATCATTATAGTGGTAATAGCCGGTAGGAATCACAGAAAATCCGTATGTGTCATCTCCATTGCCAATGTCACCCCATCCGCCTTGCGATTTAAGATATTTGCCACCACGACTTATGTATGAAGAATTGTCGAAACCGTAAGACATGTCTATAAACCGGAATAGCGCATTAAATTCATCTTGACTGGGAATATGCCACCCCTCAGGGCAGATACCTTGGGGCGCACCGTTCGTCGCAGCCGCCCAAGTGTAGCGTTGTCCATGCACGGCACAATCACCAGCAGTTAGCGAATCGATAACCCCGCCACCGCACAAGATTGCACCCTTGAGACTTGGGGATTCCGCACTGTCGGCATAGTTCAGATTCTGAGCCATCCATGTTTGTTCACCAAGCCTTATGGTCTTATAGACTTGATCATCACGTTCGTCAAGGAATTCGCCGTAGACTAAATCTTTGTTCAAGTAAGTTGCAGATGCAGCGTATTTGCATTTGTGGCCTTCAGGGCAGTTGGCGGCATAATAGCCATCTTCCTTCACTCCTGCGGGGAATCTCTCGTCGATAAAAATATCATCGGGATCATAATCCATGAGACACCTAAGAGCGTGTTCTCCTCCACGCGCATAAGAATTGTCCATTTTTGACTCTGTCAAATTGAATTCAATACTGCTCAATTCACGATTACCACCAGGGTTATAGATAAAATAACTTGCAATTTTGTTGCCATAATACATGGCACCTTTGTCATTGGCGTACATGGTAGAATCGCCTACAGCATTTTTAAAGTCTAAAAAATCGCTCCAAGTCGGAATATGCCAACCCTTAGGACAAAGGCCTCGTCTAAACAGAGGATTTACTTCCTCAAACTGCCTTGCGGAATCAAGGGCCTGCGCCTCGGTATATGTAGATTGGTTACTGCCGTATTTGTAATCCAGATCGTGCGCCATCCACACTCTAGTATATTTCTTAAATTTTTCAGTTTTGTTGACGGTAAAGGTTTGGGACAAATTGATCGTCAGAGTCTTGTAGGTCCGATTGTCACGCAAGTCTGTGAGCGAGTTCGTTTCAGGATCGTACACACTATTGTCGTCTTTGGGTTGTTCGATGCGATTGTAGCAGTAATTTTTCTTCTTGGATTCAAGATCCATGTAAATATACCAGTCCCACTTTTCAAGATCTACATCATAATCGCATAGGAAAACATCGTCCGTTGGGGTGTAGTAGGCACGGGTACAAGCGAGTTCCTGCGTACAGGCGATTTTGTCAGACATCTTACTCCAGCAGAAATCCCAACTGCAGGCTACGTCTTTATTTACAGAAGAGGATGACAAGCTCCCCTTTCCGCTAGATGATGACTTTGCCGATGTTGAACTCGGTTTTGTCTGATCCTCGGACTCAATCCATTTCTCACCATTACACTCGTAATTTAGCTCAACATCCGATACATATACTTTCTCGCCCTTGACATCCATATTGCAGGCATAGGTTCTCAGTTCGTCTTTGTCGGCAACACTTCGGTCCGTTGCGGCAGAACTAGAATCCCCGCAAGCCAATAGCGTAAGCGTGGTTAACGCAACGGCACACACCAAGCATTTCCTTATCGTCATTTTCATAAAAAATTCAAACATATATTTTACCCCCGTTCGTAACTATTCAAAAATATAAAAAAACGCCACCGATTGTGGAAATCAAGGAAAAATACAAAATGTTACAAAAATCTTACACCAAATATACAAACTACGTATCGGAATGTTTACACATATAAACTAAGTTTTGCCGGCACTCACTTATTGGGGAAAATACGAATAAACTAGCCACTAAAGTTGCTATAACGACCAGTTCCTGGTTCCGTTCGTCATCTCCATCAGCAAGCGCCCAATCCATGGCGAAGATGGACACGACTTGCGTTATCACAAGAGTGCCGATAATAAGCACTGGATTAACTACCTGACCGGTGTTGCCATCATCACGGATATGGCTGACAACATAAGAATCATCCCGGTCACCGCATTCGACAGCGGCTTCTTGCAGTAATTCATACTGACTTCAAACAAAAGAGACCTGGCTTCATGGCAGGTCTTTTTTAATGATTTTTTCAATTCAATTACGGCACCTCGACAGAATCGAGAATCTTCTGCACGACGGTTTCGGCGGAAACTTCTTCCGCTTCAGCCTCGTAGCTGAGGATAATGCGGTGGCGGAGCACTTCCATCGCGACGGCCTTCACGTCTTCGGGCGTCACGTAGGCACGGCCCTGGATAAACGCATGGGCCTTTGCAGCCTGGGCAAGGCCGATGGATGCACGCGGAGAGGCGCCCACTTCCACAAAGCCCACCAAGTCGCTGCGCTTGATGCTGCCCGGATCGCGGGTCGCAAGCACCAGATTCACGATGTATTCGCGAACGCGTTCGTCCACATACACCTGCTTCACCAGCTGGCGGGCGGCCAGAATGTCTTCCTTCGTGGCAACAGCCTGCGGCTGACGGAGCCCTGCACCGGCAACGGCGTCGAGAATCTTCATTTCGTCGGCCTTGTTCGGGTAAGATACCTTCACCTTCAAGAGGAAACGGTCCACCTGAGCTTCGGGCAGCGGATACGTACCTTCCTGTTCTATCGGGTTCTGCGTGGCAAGCACCAGGAACGGTTCGTCCAGCTTGAACGTCTCATCGCCAATGGTGATGTGGCGTTCCTGCATGGCTTCGAGGAGGGCGCTCTGCACCTTCGACGGCGCACGGTTAATTTCGTCAGCAAGCACCAGGTTCGTAAAGAGCGGCCCCTTGCGGGTCTCGAACTTCGCTTCCTTCGCGTTGTAAATCGTGGTACCCAGCAAGTCGGCCGGCAACAGGTCGGGAGTGAACTGGATGCGCTTAAAATCCAGCGACACGGCATCGGCAAAAGCCTTCACCGCAGTCGTCTTGGCAAGGCCCGGCAAACCTTCCAGCAGCACGTGACCGTCGGCCAAGATACCCGTCAGAATGCTTTCCACCAGAGCCTTCTGGCCAATCACCGTCCCTTCCACTTCACGCAGCAAATTCATGCAGAATGCGCTCTGCTGGCGCACCTTTTCCGAAAGTTCCTGAATATCCATTTAGTTAACCTCTATGATTTTTACGGACATTAAAATACAAAAATTGCCCCGAGAAAAACAAATTACGCCCCTTTATGTTACATTTATTGCGTAACATGGTGCATTTTACCGAAAAAGATCTCAAAATTTACGAGGAAAAAATCCTCAAGCAGCCGCAGCCCCTGCCCGACAAAAAGGGATTTAAGCAGTTCCTGATACTCTTCGGAATCGTATTCGCAATTTTCGTTTTCGCATTACTTCGCGGACCACGCGGCCGCCCTGAAGACGGTTTACTGTTCACCATCGCCAGCGACCCCTCCGTAATCAAGAGCCTTCAACTTTGGCACGTTTTCGAATTTGCCAAGTTCCTCCCCGCATTCGGGATTTTCATCTGGTATTCGACATGCATCCCCTTTTTCAATAAGCACATCTGGAAAGACAAGGATCCGTCAGCGAACCTCCCTCCCGAAGATTTCTGGCTCAGGAACTTCAAGATTGCCCTAAGCATCGCATCATTCCTTTTCTTCTTTTCCCTTGAAACTTTCGCCCGCGGGAAATACGACGGCCTGTTCTATTCCGGCCTGGGCCAGCCTGCATACATCATCGCGCTAGGCTACCTGGTCGCATCTACTTTGTACATCATCAACGCGTTCTTCCCCATAATCAAGAGGCTCCGCCCCAAGTACGGCATAACCCTGCTCGCCTTCGCCGCAATCCTCGAAACATGCGTCAAGAACTGCTTTTCGTAAAGGCATAGACGGGGGAAGAATCCCCCTGGTTGCAGCCGCCACGCGTCTTCCACCACCCCCACACCTAGGGGGACACCCCCTAACACCCCCGCTTTCTACCATCCAAAGAAACTGATGGTCAAAGAATATCTATCAACATCAGAAATCTTTTCCTGTTTTTCAGGATTGTAACTATAGTACCCGCGTTTATACGTCAAATCTCTACCATATCGAAATTCAAGACTAACCCTTGTGACATAATACGGAATGAAGGATATATACGTTCCACATCCCATTTCATCGTAAAAAATTGGAGCCGAGGGGCCGACATTAAGCATCGAAGCCGACTCTTCTATAGCCATCGCTTCACGACCATTCCTAGACAAATGCTGAGTCAAACCTATACGGAAATTATCCCCTATCGGCAACTGTTCTATAAGCGATATACCACCACCCCATTGGAAATACTTGTGTTCTACTTTTTCCAATTGCCACACCCATAGGTTGCTCCACCCCATCACACCAAAATAATCCGTTACAAGTCCCGCCTGCACATAGGGCGTCACAAAATCAAAACCGAATCCGTACTTGAAATATCCCATGCTTTTTTGAAGAGAAAATTTAAAATCAAACGGCCATTCTTCACGAGTTGCATAATAATGATCTTTATACCATTCATCAGAATGCTCTAGTGTCTTAACCCCTTTCGCAACATGTTCTTCTACAAGAGTCAAATCTCCCCAATACGCAGAAGCAGAAATGTCTTTCACAAAAGCATCTTCACTTTTTTCCATAAATGAAGCCGCAGACGGAGGGCGTATAATGGCAACACTGCACCCCACCAAGAGCAGGGTGCACACCGCCAAGATAATCCACAAAATTCCGCGAGCCATTATCTACAAAATAGAATATCCAGGCAAAACCCGGATTCATTCCATCTGCCAATTTGCAAACTTTATCAAATAAAATAGACAACTTTGCATCAGAAAAAGAGATGCCCACAGGCATGACTAGTAAAGTGTAGAGAATAGCACTGCGCAAGCCATCGTTTATTTCTTCTTCGCTTTTGGTGCAGGTAGTTCCGGCAACATGGCATCCAGAAGCTTCGCCAAAAATTTGCCATCTTCAATCTGTTCGTCAGTCACGCGGAGCATAGGCTTTGCACCGTCGTAGGGCAACTGTTTTTTTGCGCCGGGGAGCATCTCCAAGGCCGCAGGCACGGGCTTTACCAGCAGGCGGTCGTCGTAGATTCCGCCGAAGATTTTTCCGTCGGCATACAGAATATACTCGCCCATCATCTTGCGGGTCGTCACGCGCAGTTCGCCCTTGAACTGCTGCAAAACGTAATCACGGAATTTTTCAGTACTCGGCATATAAAAATCCTCAATAGATTGCTTCGGCCCCTCCCTTCGACAAACTCAGGGACCTTGTGCCTCGCAACGATGGTTTTCATAATATACAAATTAATTTTGTATATTATTCCCATGCTCAATTATCTATTCCTGTTACTCGCCATTGTCGCAGAAGCTGCCGGCACTACATTCCTCAAGATGTCGGAACAGTTTACCAAACTCGTTCCTTCCATCGCCTCGCTTGTCTGCTACGTGGCATCGCTCTACCTGTTGAGTCTATGCCTGCGCACCATCCCCATCGGCATCGCGTACGCTACCTGGTCGGCGCTCGGCATCGCGCTTATAACAATAAGCGGCATCTTCTTTTTCAAGCAGATGCCGGACTTAGGCGCCATCATTGGGCTTATCCTAATTATCTCAGGAGTTGCCGTACTGAATCTATTTTCGAAGATGGACATCCACTAGGTTCACAGAACCTTTTCCATATACACGCACTCAAACGTGTCATGATGGGCCTTACCGTTTGCATTTAAACGGTAACCCATTTTTTCGTAGAAGCCTTCAAGGCCCATGCGGCTAGAGATGCAAGCCTTCCTGATTCCTGCCTCGCGCATCCACTTTTCAGCTTCGGCAACGACAGCCTGGCCTAGATGCTTTCCGCGGTATTCCGGTAGCACTACGACGCGTCCGATTTCGGCAACACCGTCGACGGTATCGCCTACCTCGAACCAACGGCACGTGGCAACCGGGTAAATATCATCCAGAGCAAGAATGTAATGGCAGTTTTCGCCATCATGCGCATCGACTTCGGCTTCAAGCGGAATCTGGTATTTACGCATCATTGCGGCGATGCGCACGTAATAGGCTCCCGCCCGTTCACATTCCTTTGTAACGCGGATGATATCCATACCTTTATTCAGACATCATTTCTTCGAAGGTAATTTCACCGGCAAGATAGGCCTTGCACTTACCAATCATATCGGCATAAACTTCCGCACGATCAGTTTGTGTCACGTTTTCCCTGCGAGTCTGTTCCTCATACACAAGCGCACCACCGTCGCACCGATATTTAGAACGAACAATAGTCCCATAAATATCAGCATCATCATCAAATTCTTCATCTCCTTCAGCCAAAGCAAGCATGGTGTTACATCCAGACACACTCCCTATTTCCATCGACATTCTTCTATTCACGGTGAAACCACTTCCATCAAAGGTAAGATTTTCTCTAATGGCGGTTTCAAGCCCGTTGAAGATGCCCGTTCCCGCAAGTTCCCAGTAATCGCCATCCGGTTCGCCTTCGCACAAAACGTCAAGGGAATTCTTGGAAGGATCCAGTTTCGACAACAAATCGATAAAGACCATCAACTCGTCGCGAGTGATTCCAAGTTTATCAAGTTCCGGTTGCAAAACTTCATCCGGAATCAACGCATACACCTTGTCAAGCCCCGAAGTGGGAATCCAGTCTTCGTCTATACAGGTAAACGTGACTTCCTGTTCCAATACGGTAACCGTCTTGACAGCGCCCGTCTGGCAACTTTTCTCTATCTCGAAGCTAGGGTCCGCATCGCCCAGTTTTTCTTCAAGGGCCTTAAGCATCATCATCTGTTCCGAGGTAAGTACCGCACTTTCAACCGGAGTGCTCGCACTGGAATTAACATCCTTTTCTCCGGAGTTACTTTCGCTAGAACCCACCGGCGGATCATCGTCAAAGTTACGGACTTTAGAAGAACTCGAACTCAAGCCGTTATCGGCTTCACCAGCCGAGCTAAGAGTCCCTGCGCTAGAGCTAAGGGTTGTTTCGCCCGCACTTGACACGGGGGTATCGGAACTGGCAGACGTTGAACTTTCGCAAGCAACCATGGCAAAGGACATGGCAATGGCGGTGGCAAGAAGTTTTGTTCTCATAATAGGTCTCCTATTTTTTTGATAACATAATAAAAAAGGAATAACCCGTCAACATCCATTTTCCGAACAAACTTCCTCAGGTCCCCAGGTTCTATTCGTCTTCGGATAGACCCATCAGACTCATAGCCGCTTTCCAGGTTTCCTTGTTTTCGAAGCCATCGCGTATGCCGCCGCCGTAGCGGGCATGGGCGAATTCCTCAACAAGAGCCTCCCAGCCTTCGAGTTTACCCTCTTTTACCATAGCGTCCAAATTGACCGCGGAGGCGGCGGATACTTTCTTTGCGGCAGGCCCTTCGACAGGCTCAGGGACCTTGCCGGCGGAATCTTTTTCAGCGGGCGCATATCCAGCGGATTTTCCTGCGGGCCCTTCGGCAAGCTCAGGGACCTTGCCGGCGACATATTCCTTGCAAATGCTTTCGAGTTCCAGGAGCCATTCGCGACTGTCGGCAGAATTCACTCGCTGCTTGAGCACCAGCATTTTTTCGCGCAGCGCCTCTTGAGCGGCATTTCTTGCCGCCACTGCAGCCCGTGTCGAGGCTCGGCGCTTTGCACGCCACAGTCCCGCCAAAAGTACACATACGGCAACCACAAGCCCCACCGCAATCGGAAGCGGATTGAACGGCTCGTTTACACGCACCGCGATGCTTTCGCTACGCAAGTCTAGCGGGCGCCCCACCTGGGTCGGAATTTCAAAACGCATTGCAGGCACATTCAGCGCCCCCGTATCTTCGGCCACAATCTTGTAGGTGAAAGTAATCGAGGCGATTTCCTTGCCGTCCTTTACGGAACGCGCCGATTCCTGCGACATTCCCACTTGCGTAAGTCCCTTCGCATTCGCAGAACCCGTCGGCACCACCAAAAGCGCACTCCCCTGAACACTCCAGCTGACCGTTACAGGAAAATCAAACGTATCGCCCACCGTAACCGCAGGCATTCCGCCCTCCGGCCCGGAGACAATCGAAATTCCGAGTTGCTCGGGCGACGGCAACTCAATTTCCGGTGCAGAGATAACGCTGGAATCAACATCTAGAGATTGCTTCGCTCCGTTCGCCATGACGTTTTCATTCAAAGAATCATTTTCCATACCCCAAAATATACCAAATTGCCATCCTCCATTTCTATTCTACGTCAATATGCTAAATAAAATAAACCTTTCAAATATTCGTTTTCAATTTATTATATTAACGACTAATATAATTTCTGTATCCGGAGCACTCTCTATATGAAATTTTCCAAGAACCGAATACTGCCCTACATCACCGCAGCATCTATCTCTGTATTTTTCGCCTGTGGCAACGACAGCAGTTCTTCCCCCAATTCCGAAAACGTAGAACCTGTTCCCGGTTCGTCGGCAACGGTATCCGATTCTACGAACACCCCCGACAATCCGCCGCTTTCCAGCGAAAGCTCCGTAGAGACGTCTTCGGAAACCACGCCGGTCGATCAGTCCAGTTCTGCCGAACAAGCCGACCCAGGCATCGTGGAATCCAGTTCTTCCATAGCCGACGCCCCGGCTAGCAGCACCTCCAAGTTCCTTCGTGAACCCACCGAAGAAGAAATTGCCGAGGAACGCATCTACACCGCAAATTCCGCCACGGCCGATTTCCAGGACCTGCCTACCGTATACAAGAACCTCGACCCAACCGACAAGGTGGCATTTGTCATTCGCCATGCCCAGCGCGAAAAGAGCACCGGCGTCGAATCGCAGCTGACCGAAAAAGGGATAGAACAGTCAAAGACGCTCGGCACCTACCTCGTATCCGATGAAGATTTCGCCTACGGTTCCACCAATTTTGTCCGCACCCGTGCAACCGCACAGTACATTTCGGAAGGCCGCGGTCAGGAATTCCCCGAACCGATCGTTCTCCCGGAACTTGTCGCAAGCACCTTCGTTGCTGACGAAGAAAAGTTCAAGGCACTCATGACCGAAGCAGGCTACATCGACGAAGCCTATATGTATTCGGAATGGGCATACGACGGAAAATACACCGAAGCCTTCAACGATTTTGAAAAGACCGGCGTCCAGATTATTACCCAGGCCATTCTCCCGAGAATGTCCACCGAAAAACGCGTGAACATCTTTATCAGCCATGACATGTTTCTCGGGCCTTTCATCGCTTACTGTACCAACAAAGAAACCAAGGTGTTGCGTAAACACGCTATAACGACCGAAAATTGCACCGACTGCCGCTGGATACAATACCTCGAAGGAATCGCCATTATCGTAAAAGCAGACGGAACCCGTAAATACGTGCCTGTTTCGGGCAACATGTTGAACAAAAAGTAAGTACGACAACCGAATAAATCATTCAACGTATTTCGCATAGAGGAAGCCCCCGACCTTGGTCGGGGGCTTCCTTAAACGAGAGACTTTAGTTTTTATTCAGCGATGCGAATGGTGCGCACCCAGTTGCTTGCGCCCTGCTTCACGCGGAGCATGTAGTTGCCCTGGCGCAGGTTCAGCGGAACCTGTTCAGCATTCTTCATGCTGAAGTTAGAGACAACCCTACCCTGCATGTCCATCACGGTCACACGGGCAAGATCCGCATTCGGGAGCTGAATCTGCAAGAAACGACCTTCAACGTTCACGCTCAGCTTGCCTGCCGGAGCAGAAACGCTCACCAGTCCCTGTGCCTGTTCTTCAATCAGGTCCTTACCGTCGGGGCCCTTCAGCGACAGGCCAGAAATATCAACCTGCGGATTGTCCATCAGGTTCAAGGACAGGTAATAGATCAATTCGGCGCTGTTCGCGGTGAATTCACATTCGATGGTGAGTTCATCGGTATAGCTCAGCTTTTTCGCGGCACCGCAATACTTCTTGGTATCGTCAAGAGCGTCGGCATAAAGTCCGTACGTGAGCCAAAGGAGCGTATTCGCCGTTGTAGCCGTCGGATGCGTCTGAATCGCCTTGAACGAAAGCTTGTAGGTTGCCCCCGGAGTGAGCCCGCTAATGTTGCGGCTTATTTCGCGGTGGTCGCCCTGCGGAATCACCTTACCGATGTGAACACCCGACTGAGATTCATTTTCAAGTTCTGCCGTAATGGAATTCCAGCCATAAGCGCCCGAATTCTTGTGGTATTCAATAACCGCATTGCACGAATCCGGAATCACAATTTCCTGCGGAGTAGAAGGCTGTAGCTTGGGGTCGGCAAAATTCACCATGTTTCCCGACATCAAAAGACCGGTCAACAGACGCAGGCTGGAGTGGAAATATCCCGGCTGCTGCGACATCAACGCACTGTAGTTCGTACGAAGCTTGTCACTGTACTTTTCATCAATAATCAGCACGGAACTCAGAGAACCGATGGAAGAACCATTGGCCTTACAACCGTTAGATTTACAGGGTTCTCCCTGCATATTCGCAGTTCCATCCGTCTTCATGTTGATGTAAAGCTGGCCAAAGGGCTTAGTGTTCACCCAGCTAGCAAGCTTTTCAGACAAGTCCTTCGCCTGGGAGTGTCCATACCAGGCATAGCTCCAGGCCCAACGCCACGGGGCACGCACTGCATCGTAGTCGTAACCGGCAAAGTTGTAGCCGTTGTTACCCGTAATCGGACCATAAGGCGAACTCATGTTAGCCCAGCCCGAAGGAATACCCGTGCTAGAGTTACGGTTTCCAAGGAGGATATTGTAGTTGGTCGAAATAGCCTTGCTCCAGAAGCTTGCATCGTCAAGCTCCTTGAAGATTTCATAGGCAGCTGGGCTCACGTAACTCGGGTTCAGATACGGATCCCACTGGTTACCCACCTTATGGCGACCATCGCTCGCGAATTCCTGCTGACGCATATTCGCAATCAGAGTCGCAGCAGCCGTCTTGTACTTAGTGTCACCAAACTGATGGTAGGCCATAGCCAAGGCAAAGGCCACATCTTCTTCGGCATCGGTTGCACCACCAGTACCCTCAGCGCCACCAAAGCCACTGATTTTCCAGTCCATGATGCCATTACGCGAATGGGACTGGTAGTATTTCCAGAGCTTGTCAAACTGACTCTGGTAGCTCTTGGTGTTGTTACTGAAGTATACGCAAAGAATCATGCCATAGCCGATACCTTCGGACACGGTCACGCTTCTGGTATCGAACTTGATACGGGCCTGATCTCCACTTTCTTCGTAGAAATCTTTCATGTACGTTTCAAAATGTTTCAACAATTCCGTAGAAGCATTCTGCCCAGCACAATTCACGTATTCTACAATGTTCTTGGCATACGGATAAGTTTGTGCCTGCGGATAAGGGAACTTTACCGCAGCCATAGAAATTGTCGAGGCGGCCAAAAGGCCTGCAAAAATCAAGCGTTTCATTACTTATTCCCCCAACGAATGGTCTTCATCGCCGAAGAACTCTTAACCGTTACAATGTAAAGGCCCTTCGGCACATTGGAGAAGTCAACCGTATTCGTACCGGCAGACATATAGCGAGATGCGTTACGGGCAATATTGCGACCGGCCACATCAAGCACCTGAATGTTCACGAACCCGGAACGTTTCACATCCACCACAAGCTGGTTACCACGCATATAGGCGTTCGTAGCAAGGTTCTTGCGGGTCTGCGGAACGATATAGTCAGTACCATCAAGACCAAATGCCTTCTTCGCCTGGGCTTCCGTTTCAGCATTGCCAGCCCCAATGGTCACAGTAATGTAACCAACAAAGCCTTCGTACTGTTCCGTTTCGGGAACTTCACCCTTGATAATGATAGTCGCATCCTTGTCACCAGCAACAAGTTTGTCATCCTGCTGGGTGGCATAGCCCTCAGGGAGAATAGTGTAAGTGGGAATAGCCCCACCACGAGCCTTGAGCGTAAACATCTGCGTTGTAGAATTCTTCTCGACAGTCTTATTCCCAAAGTATTTCGGATCAAGCCCCTGTTCAGCTTTCTTAAGCGAGAAGGTAAGCGTCGTATCGATAGCGCGGAAACCAGCAATAGCCTTTGCCGTTGCATGAATATGGGCCGTACCCAGGGACTTGAAGGTTGCAATCCAGACCTGCTGATTCTTGTTGTCGCCATAACATTCGTTGCTGGAGCAAGTGGCCTTTGCCACGGAAACAACATCCGGATTGTCAGATTCGTAATTAATTTCGGCACCTTCGATCGTCTTCCTAGACACCTTCATCAGGTATTCCAGTTTGGTAGAAGCAGCCTGTCCCGAATAGTTCGAGCAACTTCCGCCACCGCCAATGCGACAAACGACATCCGTCTGTCCAAAGGTCTGGCTCGGAACAGCGGTAATCACAACAACCGACTGGGAATTGTCGTTACCCGTCATCACGGCGTAACCCGGACCCTTGATATTAACGGTACCCGCTTCGATTGTTGCAACTGTAGGATCGCTAGAAGTATAGGTACAAGAAGAGCTAACCTTGCCCGTGACCGAGCCATCCAATTCGCTTGCCGTCACGGCCTTAAAGGCGCAGGAGCCTGTATTCTTACCCGCAACCAGCAATTCAGCCCAATTTCTGTCGTTCTTGTGCTTTGTCAAGTAAGCCTTCACGAGGCTTCCAGAAGTCGTATAAGAGGCAGCATCCAGGGCAGACTTGGAGTTAAGCACCGTGGAACCGGAGAACATGGCAGAAGCTTCCTTCTTTCCACCAACCGTTTCGTGGCGCAAGGACCAGTTGCAGTTCGGGATGTTCTTGGAATCCATGTAGCTAGTCCATTCGTTCGTGTTGCCAGAACTGACAGACCCCGCACCGCTTGCTTCGGTGGTACCCCATTCCGTAATAAAGACAGGACCGCTGCAGCTTTCAATATTGCTCTTGAACTGAGACAGCGGATGCGATGCCGCATAGAAGTGGAAAACATAACCAACGTTTTTCAGGTTCACCTTGCCACAGCTACCGTTGCCCATCTGCGACCAGTTGGGCGTACCGACCAGCGCCAAGTTTTCCGAGCCGCTGTTTCTAATGGCAGAAATCACGGTATTAGCATAGCTTGCGATTTGGTCAGCTCCGGTACCTACCGGTTCGTTATAGACTTCCCAAATAATGTTCGGGACATCCTTGTACTTCGCCGCCATGCGGCCAAAGAAATCCGTCGCCTTTGCCGTTTCGTTTTCGGCGTTATGGCTGTGCCAGTCCACAATGATGTAGATATCGTTGGCGATAGCGGCCTTGACCATGTTGTCAAGCTGCGCTTCCTTACCGGTCGGGTTGCCAAAATAGGAGTTCGACGCGTTAATCGCATTTTCGGTACCATCCTGACATCCGCCACCGTTACTGTTATAGCAATGGATACCCATTGCAAAGCGGAAAACGTCGATGCCAAGCCTATCGGCAGCCCAGCTAATCACTTCGGAATTGTAGTACGGCGTACCCGTGGCATCGGACCAGAAAAGGCTCATACCACGCAGCATCACCTGCTGGCCAGTTTTCAGGCTTACAATTTGTTTGCCGCTTGCCCCCAACGTACCATAAACCGAAACCGGTCCCAGTCGCTGAGGTTTTGCGTCGACCGCTGCCTGAGCAAACGACACAGCACAAGCAAGCATTGCTATCGATAGAAATTTCTTCATATTACTCTCTCTCGTTTTTGCAATCCACACCCGATTACAAAGATAATATTAGTAACCCCAATTCACACCATTTTTTCCGAAATTCTTTGTTTACATAGGTAGACAAAAAGGCCTTTTTTCAAAGGCCTGTGAAGAAATTCACACTTAGACGGGGCGATATGCCCCGAAAAAGCTACTAAATTTTAACAAATCCGCCATTCATCAAGGTGCTGTACATGAGCGTCAGGATTTCCTTGAAGTAGGTACCCGTATAGCCCACGGCCTGGTACGCATTGACGGACGCCGTGAAGTAGTCAAAGCAGGCGTTGTACCATGTCGGATTTACACCAAGGCCCATCAGGCAGTACGCACCAATGTAGTGTTCGCCAGCCGTCTGGCTTTCCGAAAGAGCACCCGTGCTATAGTTGTAAGACGTTTTCGGCAAGGAAGCCGGAGTGTTCGAAGTAGCAGTCGAAATGAAGTCAGCCATCTTGGTCAGAATCTCGCTAGACTCGGGGCTCTGGTTCCAGTAGTAGTCCCACGCAATACGCCACGGCACACGGACCGATTCCTTGTCAAACAGCATGTAGGTATTTGCAGCAGAACCATTCCTGGGATCAACCGGTTCACCAGCCGCATTCGACCAGTCCGGGAAGAGGGGAACAGCTCCAGCAGCCTGGATGTTTTTCATATAGAGGTAATTTGCATTGAGGATGTCAGCCCAGCCACCTTCAGGTTGCACTTCCGCAAACATACGGAGCGCTGCCGGAGAGAAATAGCTCAAGTTATAGACATCCTTGTTCGCCCAGGTATCACCCGGACGGATCAAGTTGTTAGCAGGGTTAATGCCCTTGTTCTTGATAGCCGTCAACAAGACCTTGGCATCTTCCAGGTAATGCGCGTCGCCCCACTTTCTGTAGGCCAGAATCAGAGATGCGGCCACGTCAAGGTCGGCATCGAGGGCCGCAGCCGTCGAAACCGTAGAGCTGAACGACAGGAGTTCCCACGGCATCAGTTTACTGATGTTGTAGCCACGGGCGATAATGTTGTAGGCCCACAGCTGGTTGTACAGTTCCTGGTCGTCATGGAAATAGGCAATAAGCATACCGTAGCCAATACCTTCGGACACGGAACAGCCAATCTTGTTCGTAAGCGCAGCCGTAATGGGACCGCCCTTCCAGGTCGTCAACCCTTCAAGCGCGCACTGGTTCTTGTTTCCGCCATCCCAGATCACACGCGCAGGGTTCGTAGTCGCCTGGGAACCCATCGTTGTTGTAAGAGTGCTCTTGGCAAGGTCATCTTCGTACATGGCGTAGTTCAGGGTAGAACCACCGGCCTTTTCTTCTTGCAAGGTGATAATCCAGCGGGATTTCCACGTTGCATACAAAGCCTTTGCACTAGCCATATTGGCAGTAGGAGCCAAGGACACTGCCGAAGGAGTACCACCCGAAGCAGAAGAATTGAGGTCCGGATTGGGGTTCGGATCGCCACCTTCCGAAGCAGAAGATACGCCCGGAACATCGGGATTGGGCGGAACATCGGACGCCGAAGACAGGTCTACCGGTTCATCCGAAGCTGCGGAAGAAGAATCGTCACTTCCGCAAGCGAACAAGCCAAAAGCCAGCGGCATGGCCAACAGGAAATGTTGAAAGCGCATAAAGCCTCTTTATTGGGGTTGAAAATTTTTCTCTAATATATATAAAAAAAGGGATTCCGTCTAACCGGAATCCCCTTTTTTTGAGAAATCTGTGAGGAAGATTACTTCACGAGAATCTTCTGGCTCATGTGGACGGACTTGCCGGACACACGGACCATGTAGACACCTGCATCGAGGCTGGAGAGGCTGATGGAAGAAGCGACCTTGCCGCTCTTCACAACCTGGCCCTGGAGGCTCACGATTTCGAACATGCCATCGTTGATGCCATTGAACGAAAGGGTACGGCCAGAGAGCGTAGCCTTGACACTACCGGCAGCGGCAGCAGCCTTGATGCTGATCGGAGCATCGCCGCAAGCAGCATGACCATCACCGTCAGCCTTGCAAGAGAAGGAAGAAGGTTCGGTAGCAGCAACGGACTTGCCACCCTTACAGGTACCATCAGGACCAACTTCGAAGATACGGAGCTTACCGTCAGCAGCGGAAGCACCACCGTCGAGCTTGAACTTCACAGACTGAGCGGCAGCGAAGGCTTCAGCACAGGAACCAAGCTTGTTTTTAGCGTCAACCCAGCTCGGCTGCTTGAAGTCAGCAATCTTGGAGCTAACAGTCGTCGGAGTCGGAGAAGCCTTGAGGGTCACAAAGCAGGATGCGTCACCAGAGGTAGCTTCTGCAATTTCGAGGGTAACGTTGATGTCAGAGGTATAGGTTGCGCAAATACCACCGGCAGCGGTGAGGTCCAGAGGATCCTTGGCGCCGTTCACAACATTGAAGCCGAAACCGACGAAGTTGTACGGATATTCAGCAGTCTGACCGGTCGTGGTCGGGTCTTCCAGGTGGAACTGAATCACAACGTAACCGAGGTTTTCGATTTCCGGAGCGATCATGGAGCCATAGTAACCCGTGGTGTCGAACGGATACATGGCATAGGAACCACCATGGTCGTTCTTACGGTCATCGTAGTCGTACCAGTAACCCATCGTGGTGGTGGGGCAGTCGGTGTAATCGTAAACGCAGTCACCACCAGTGGCGACCTGCTGGTCAGAACCGTCGAACCAAAGCGACGTATTGACAGTCTGTGCCATTGCGAGGGAAGCAACGGACGCGATTGCTGTTGCAAAGATTTTCTTTTTCATAGTATCTCTCTCTTTTGTTTTCCAACATTGGAAAACGGGTTTGGGTTAAAATATATATTCTTTTTTTTAAAAAAGAAGGGTTAATAATGTAAATTCACGAATGTATGTGATATTTTACACTATTTCTTCTTTTTTACGGAGTAATCCACGTCCGGACGGAGCTGCAAGCCGATCGTCACCATCAGCGAAACGATGTTTTCGTTGTGGTCCTGGCTCAAGTCGTAAACGGCGACTCCCGCCATGCCATCGTCCTTTACCATGCCACAAATCGCCTTCATCGAGGGAATCCCGGTGAACACGATCGTTTCAGCATCGCTTACCGCCACTTCGGATGCAGAAGATTCGTCAAAGGAAACCTTGTAGTCAGGGGCTTCGAACTTTTTCATGAGTTCCTTGTACGACAGGAATCCTTCGTTTCCGCTACCGATTCCCTGGTGAGAAGAACCTAGGCCAGAGGCACCGGCAAAGGACTTACCGTAAAGGGGAACGACCGGAATAATCTTGTCCTTGGAGACACCCTTGCCGGTAAGGCCGTCAACGGCACCTTCAATATCCTGCTTGGACAGGTTCGGCTTCACCGAAGATTCAGATTCACTCATCTGGTCGCCCACCATGACCACCACGTAGTCCGCCTGGTTCAAGGCGTCGGAATAGGCATCCATAGTATTGCCATAGGCGAGTACCGAAACTTCCTTGGAAGAAAGCTTGGACTTGAGGGCGCCCACGATCTTGCTGATCGCTTCGGCATCTTCGGCGGTGGCGTTCTGCCAGTCGAGTTCGACACCGGCGAGGTTGTACTTTTCGACCCATTCAGAGGCGGCATCGCAGAAGGTCGAAAGCTTGGAATCGTCTTCGGCGATAGCCTTCAGGTTTCCTTCCACCTCAAAGCCACCCAACGAGGCAATCAGCGAAACATTGTTTTCGGCGGCACTCTTTGCGAGTTCTTCGAACTGCGGAGCGTCGTTTTCGTCGGCAAACGCAATCGAGCCATCTTCGGCAGGAGCCAAAGAAGAATAATGGATATGCGTCACGAACTGGTAACGGACATCCTTCGGGTAGAACTGGCTATACTGTGCCCAGTAAGGGAAGTAACCCACCACCCTGAATGGGGCGGCAACGGCGCAGGCAACGAGGGCTGCAATGGCAAGCAAAAACATCTTTTTCATAACGGTAAACCTCACTGCGGATTTTCAATCAAATAAATTTCCCAATCAGCTTCGTTCCTGCAATACAGGTCGGCCGAGAAATCCCACACACGGTCCTTGTTTGCGGCAGGGGCCACGGCGTTCGGGCTGAGAGGCGCAATAATCGTCTTTTTCCCGGGAACAAGGGTGGAATCCACCTTGATGGAATCATGCTTTTCGGTCGGAGGCGGCTTGATGGTATCCGTAACGCTCAAGGTAGGATCTTCTTCGATCTTTTTACCACAAGTCATCTGGGACACGCAAGTATCGCCATTCGAAAGCAAGAACTTCCAAGCCGATTCTTCGGGTTCGATAAGGAGCACCGTATCCTTGAACGTGTAGGTCCACTTATTCTTTGTCGAGTCGGGCACAACCGTTACATCAAGTTTCTTCGTCTTGGCGGCGGGATTCTTGAAGTCGGTGTCGCGGCACATACGGTAAGGGCGACCTTCGTAGCGGCCGGCATACAGGAACTGCTTTTCGATAAGACTCGAATCAATCTTGATCGTCTTGATGAAAGCGAGGTCCTGGGTAGCCGTAAAGCCGAAACGGTGGTAATTCTTGAAGGCGGTGCGATATTCCACAGCACGCTGGCCATCGATATTGATGTTACCTTCTTCGTCGGTCATACCGTTACGGAATGCCGAAAGGCCCGGCCACTGGTCTTCGGAAAGCCCCGCATACTGCGTAAAGAGCGTCTTGACGGAGGTTTCGTCATCGAAGAACACTGCGACTTCGGAACTGTCGTTCATCGAAATCGTGTACTTGTTCACCTTGATCTTCACATTATTGGAATCCGATGCCGTCAAGGGTTCCGGAGCCTTCTTTTCTGCCGCAGCAATCAGCATAGAGTCAAGCATCTTTTCGCGAACAACCTGCATATAGGCTTCGTTAGAATCGGCAATGACCGCAATCACCTGGTACTTTGCCAGATCGGGATTCGCCTTGGAATATTCCGTCAAGGAAAAGTCATCGGGCCAGTTTTCGGAAATGGGAGCATCGATGCTGTCCGCAGAGCATGCGCCAAACACCAATGCCATGGCCAAACCCAAACCAAGTTTAAATTTCGTTTTCATATCCATCTCCTAGAACAAAACCGTAACGTTGCCCATGAGCAACAATTTGTTCAAGCTCAATTCAGAATCAACCATGGTCGAAACTTCGGGATTTTCTTCGCTTACAACGCTAGCCGAGTAGTTGACCTTGTTCGTCAAGAGACCACCCTGCAGGTCGAGCGTGGCACCTGCGCCAAGCTTAATCTGGAGGCCACCCATGGCAAGCATTTCGCTAGCATCCTTCACAATAACCGTTGCAGTTTCGTTCAGGGCAAGGCCGTTATCGCCAAATTCCTTCTTGAGCATCTGCACGCCACCAAGAACTGCGAACGGACCCCAGACATCGGCCGTGAGGCCACCCACAACGCGCGACGTCTTGCGCTTTGCACCGGCACTTTCATCACCAGCCTCGTAAGAACCCTGAACAATCAGGCGACGGTCAAGGCCAAGGAGCGGAGCGGCGTTAAAGCCAAGGCCTGCGCCAATGGTCGTGAATTCGTCATCGTTGGATTCCTGGAGGAACTTGGAAAAGCGGAGGTTCAGGGTCACGGCATCGTTCCAGCCGACATTTGCGTTCACGGAAAAACCCTTACGGTCGGGGGTTGCAAGCCCCATGGGCATCGCCATATTCACGGACGGATCAATGAATTCGGCAGCGGCCAGGTATTCCATGTACTTGTAGGCGACAGCCTTGTAGCCGTTCTTGTAGAAATGGCCCAGCTTGTAGTTGTTGTTCAGGCGGCCGAAGGTATAGTAGGAATCCTTCCTCTTCGCTTCAGCGTTACCCTGGTCAAGAATCGCCGTACCTTCATTCTTGCTCATCAAGTTCTGCTGCTGCAGCACATTGGTGTTGTAGATAGAGAAGTACATGTTTTCGAGGCTTCCGTAACGGAAACGTTCCAGGACGGCTTCGTTCGAACCCGTGATAATCGCGTCTCCATTCAGGATAGTGGTATTCCCCACATAGTAGCTGGAGGCAGCCTGTTCGGACCAGAAGTCTTTATCGTTACTGACGTAGGTACCCTTGAGGTCGAACTTGATGCTTCCGATTTCACCGGCCACGTAAGGAGACACGTTGAAGGCAATCCCCTTGCGTTCGTCGATTTCTTCCTTGTGCCAGTTGTATTCAGTCTTCTTGGACTTGATGAGGTAGAAAAGCGTATCGTAGGCGACAGCACCCGTATCGTCGAGGACGTAGCCGTTCTCATCGAACCGTTCGTAGCCCATACCCTTTACGCTAAGAGTTTCAATCGTATCCTGAGAGTAAGCATCTTCGGTGTAGGTCCACTTGGATCCAGCAAATTCAGACTGGATACCCGCGTGAATGGCGCCATTCATGACCATATCCTTGGAATCGAAATTCAAGATTCCAGAATAGACCATGTTGTCTTCGTAATACATCGCCGGAATGTGGGAGTCATCGCGAGAACGAGAGCTCTTTTCGCGGTCGAAGGTGTACACGTAGTTACCGCCCAAGGTAAGGCCGAAAGCTTCGACACCGGCATTTGCGCCAGCCATGTAGCGGTCGCTCCAGTCGAAGTCAAAGAACACTTCGTCGTTCTTCTTGGCGATGTTACGGATACGGGCTCCGGTCATCTGCACGTAGAAGTTGGAAAGGGGACCCATTTCGAAGCTGTTGTACCTGAAGTTCAGGCCCTGCAGCAAGCGGTTAGAAGATGTGTCCAGGGAACGCAGGGCAAGCGCTTCGCTACGCTTTGCGGCAAAGATTTCCGGTTCCTGCAGGATTTCGGTCTGGGGAACATAAATCGTGAGCGGAGTGTAACCGACACGCATATAGCCCAAATTGAAATCGACGTGCTTGTCAAGAATCTTGCCATCGTAGCTGAACCAGTGACCAATCACCGGGTTGATCGGTTCTTCGTAGGCTTCCTGCCAGTCCTTATGCAGGCGAAGTTCGACCTTTGCCTCGGTTTCTTCGCTCGGACGGGCGCGAACCACCAGGTTTACGTCGGTGTAGGCCTGGTTTTCACGGTAATCCTGCTGATCGAGCAGCTGGTCGGAACTCAACTTGGAAGAAAGGACGCCTGCCTTGGCTGTTCCACCCAGACGAAGTCCCATCACAGAACTATTGAGAGAATCGAGCGTTCCTGCAAGGTTTTTCTGCTTTTCAACCAGGGTGGAGTCCGCAGCGCTTGCAAATGCCACAGCTCCGCAAAGGAGAAGCGAGATTCTGGAAGTCATCTTAAACATATCGTTATACCATTTCATCTTGCACCCCCCTTAGAAATTGACGTTCAAGACTGCTTGAACAACAGCCTGGGAGAATTTATGCTTGTATTCGGGAACCACAACTGCGCTGCCGTCCTCGTTCACCATCGGATTGCCTTCGGCATCGTTCACCGCGATTTCGGCGTAGTTCGGCATATTGGAGCCAACGACACCCGAAGTGGTGTTATAGGTGTTTTCCGTAGTGATCCAACCGTAATTCAAGGCGAGATACACGCCATCGCCCACGGTGTAGTCGAGGCCGACCATCCACTGCATCTGCTTACCCTTCAAAAGCGGGTTCACATAGCCCGGGGAATACTTAGCAGAGGAAAGGGCATCCAGTTTCATGTCGATCATCTGAAGTCCTGCACTCAAGCCGAGGCGCGGCATGTACTGGACATAAAGACCGGCGTTGATAAAGTCGAGGCTGAGTTCACCCTTGTCGGCGATAGGCATAACGGCCTTGGCTTCGTCCGTCAGTTCCTGAGTCTTTACGGAGTGCTTGTAGCTACCCGAAAGTTCGAGCGGGAGGGTAAAGCCGAGCATCTTGAAGACGTTCCACTTGAGTCCGCCGCCATATTCCATGAATTCGGCTTCCTTAAAGGAGACGTTGTCGCTCTTGTCCTGCTTGAGCATGGTGAAGAGGCCGCCCACTTCCACGAAGTCGTTGAAGCCCACCTTAAGGTCCGCCTTGGCACCGTTTCTGTTCGGGGTAGCAAGACCATTCGGCAAGCTCATCTGCACGGCCGGATCGAGCATGGTGCTCATCAGGGCGAGTTCCTTGCGGGTGTACACCAGGTTACGCCAGGAGTTTTTCACCATCGGAGCGATGTTGTAGCTCTGGGTCTGTCCCTTTACGGTGGGGTCGTCAGTGTTAGCGAGCTGGGTCGATACCGGAGTGAACTTCGGATCGAAATAGTAGAGGGCACCGAAAGTGGAGTACAAGGGGGAATTCACGCCGTAACGGATCGTGTTACCATCCTTGTCGGTATTCAAAATGCGCGAGGCAAAGAACTGCGGCGACTGGGCCAAGTTGTTGTACCAGTTGCTGTCGTTCATCAGGTAATTTGCAGAAAGCTGGACGTTCAATCCGGCAGGCATCTTGTAGCCCGCATTCAAGGTCACCAGGAGAGCCTTGCCGTTGTTATCGACTTCCTTTCTTTCGACGTTCTGGATTTCGGAACCGTCTTCGGCAGTAGTCGTCACTGTTTCGTATTCGTAGAGCTTGTCGCTAGACATCGCATATTCACCCATGAGATCCAAGGTGAGTTCCTTGTTTGCCATGAGGCCCGCGACATCGACACCGAGACGTCCAGCAAAGACCGTCGTACGCTGCGGATCCAGATCGAGCGGGTTGATGTAGTCCGGCTTGTATTCGCCCAAATCGAAGGACGTCGGGTTGGTCACCATGCCAAGAGAACCATCCTCATAGGACTGCAACTGTCCATCGACAATCACTTCCTGGTTTTCGGGGCGCATGGTGCGGGTGAAAGAGGCGCTATCGTCAAAGACGTACATTCCCGTGAATCCGAGGAATACGTTCTTGTTCACCGGCAGGTATTCGAAGTTACCGCTCAACATCCACTTGTCCATGTTGGCAGACTGGTAAGAGCCCGGATAGACTGCACCGTCGTTTACAACGGAGTTTCCGCCATTCGGAAGCAAGTTGCCGTTTGAGCCGGAGAAGTCCAGCAGCTGGACGCGACGCAGACGTGCAAAGATACCTTCGAGGCGAACTTCACCGGCCATACCGCCAAAGTCGTTACGCAGCTGGAGGTTTACACCCTGAAGGTTACGCTGGTTACCTTCGATCATGGCGTTACTCATTGCCATTTCACGACCACGCGTAAAGATCATGGGTTCGTAAAGGATTTCGTCGATACCCGACGGTGAATACAGCGTAAGGGGGCTGTACTGTTCGCGGAAGTCACCGACCACCCAGTAGAAGGCGCTGCCGATATTACCTTCGACATTCAGCCAAGGAACCGAAATGCTCTTTGCCGAACTGGCAAAGTAGTTCTGCATGCCCGCTTCAAAACGGAGAATCGCGTTAAAACGAACCGCGTCGTAGGGGCGGAAATGGAAGCCGAGGTCTGCCGTCACGAACTGGGAACGTTCTGCGTTAGGCATCTTGTTCAGCTCGGCCTTTTCCTGATCGGAGGACATATAGACGTTGTTGAGCACGCCCTTGATGTTTCCGTCAATTTCAAGGCCACGCTTCGCTTCGAGGGAGTCCTGCTTTGCCTTCAGCTGCATGTTCATATCGTAATCCGATACAGCGGATGCGGCAGTAGCCGTAACAAGGAGAGATAGTAATAACTTATACATCTTTTTCATACCATTGACCCCTTAGAACCAAACCTTTGTTTCTGCAGTGATAAAGTGACCGCTCCAGTTGTTTTCGGAGACGTAGTTATCCGTATGGGTCGCCCACTTATAGCGCATGTGAAGACCCGCACGCGGAGAGAAGTCCCAGTCGAAACCGATACCGAGAGCCGTCTGATAGTAGTCGAGAGGAGCCTTGGTGTAGGTCGTCTGCGACGTAGGAATCAGGTTGCCGTAAGCACCACTTGCCACAATGCCACCGACGCGGACGTCGTCGTTTGCAACCGTATAACCGTATTCAGACTTCCAGGTTTCGAAACCGACCTGGCCCACCAGGTGGAGAGTCGGAGTGAGTGCGAAGGTGGGTTCGAAGAGGCCGTAGAAGCTCCAGAGCAACATGTCGCTCTGTTCTTCGCTGTAGGCGACCGGAGCAAAAGTCTTCGACACACCGGAAATTGCTGCATAGCCGGACATCATCAGGTTGCGGTCGGTACCGAACCAGTGACCGATATCGTAACCACCGTCAATCGAGAGGTAAGAAGACCACTTGGTGTGTTCAGGAACTTCCTCGGTCTTGATCTGCTTTGCGTCTTCATAAGCGACAAAGGATTCCCAAAGTTCCCAGGTTCCACCGTAAAGGCCACCGCGCTGACGTTCCATCTTGCGGGCAGGAGTCAGCACACCGGCACGGTTCACGTAGCCGTCAGCCGAAGTTGCGTTACCCGAGTCAGCCCAGAAGATTGCGTTGTACTTGGTCCAGGAGTTGGTGCTTTCCCACATGTTGCGGCCGTTCAAGCGGTAGTTGAACAGGATCACGTCCTTGCCCTTTGCCACCTGACGGTGCTGGGCGTACTGAACGCCCAAGCGGCCACGGTTGAATTCCGGTTCGAACTTGAAGTTCAAGCCAGCCATGTTAGGACCATAGCGCATGGCACCGCCGTTCAGGTAGAATTCATCCTTACGCCAGCTGCGGAAGCGCGACGGATCGGTGATGCCGTACGGAGAGAAGAAGTTTTCGGAGAAGTAGACACCTTCGATCGTTGTCGGGAGCCAGTCGAGGTGCTTATCCTGCACCTTGACATAAATACCGAACGCCGGAGTGGAGGTTCCCGTAGAGACGGAATCGCGGTTGTAAATGCGTTTGTTTTCGTTACCCACGTTATGGAAGGACGTCGAATCGTCCCAGCTCAAACCGAGATCGGCCATCAAGTAGAATTTCGGGGTGAGGTTACCCTTGATATCCATGGTTGCAATTTGGTTGTTTTCGAAATGCGGTTCGCCTTCGAACTTGAGCTTGGTCCAGGAACCGACAAATTCGTCTTCGTCAATGAGACCGTCATCGTAGAACACGCCCATGTAGTTCGCACCGAGCGTCATACCGTCAAGAATCTTGGTTTTCGCAAGTCTTGCGTGGTAGACATCGCCACGGAAATCGTAGTTACCGTCCATTTCAAGTTCGCTGGGCTGGCCACCGTAAAGGCGCAGACCGTCGCGGGTACCGGCATCCATGTCCTTGGGCTGAGAAATCATCGCCTGGGCGATAAGGCCGAACGGCATATTGTACACGTTCATGAACACGCCACCGAAAGAGCGGTTTGTCCAGAAGGCGCGGCCGCCTTCCTTGACGGGCTTGAAGGACTTTTCCTTATAATAGGTAGAAACAGTCTTTTCTTCTTCGAAGGTTTCATACTGCCAGGCAAAGCGAGGCATCGTTTCACGTTCCCACATGGTAAGGGGAGAAGCGCATGCCCAAATCACACCGCCCGCAGTCACGTAGGCGCCGAACACGGAGGAACGGATATCGACACCGAAGTTCATTTCTTCTTCGACGGATGCCGGCGTGTAGTCGGAGTTATGATCGAACGGGACACGTTCCCAGTTGTAGCTCGGGTTCGTGTTCGGGTTCTTAGCCAAATAGTTTGTATAGAGACCCGTGAGATCGAACGGGAAGGTCATATTGCTCCACAACGTCATGTAGGAGTTGGGCATAAGGACCATGTTCATCTTGAGGGTTGCGTCCACAAGCGTACGAGCCTTGTCATCGCCGTACACCGGAGCGATTTCGGTATAGTCGAAATTCTTGACGCGGAAAGCCATGTAACCGGAAACGGCGAGAGGAGCATCGTCCTTTCCAAGCAGCGTGGATTCCATGTTGTTGGAAAGCGTGTCGAGATCCGCTTCGATAGCGGCAACGCGCTGTTCTGCGGTCATTTCCTTAGGAATATAGATAGGAGCAATCGAAGGTTCCTTTGCAGGGGCAGCCTCGGTGGCAGCACCAGCCAACTTAGGTTCTTCGGCCGGAGCAGAGGCTTCGGATTCGGCAACGGAAGTTTCTTCGACAGGGGCGGAATCATAGGAATCGGCCACGGATTCTTCGGAAGAAGATTCCTCTTCGGAGGCGGCTTCTTCTACAGGGGATTCCTCGGAAGATTCATCCTCGACCGCCGGTTCAGGTTCGGATACAGATTCTTCGGTCGCCGAAGATTCGTCACCGGAATACAGGTCATCGGCATCGAAATCTTGAGCCATCAAAAACGACGAGCAAAGCAGCACGGCTATAGATAGATTACGCATACAAACCTCTTAAATCTCGTTGCGGAACGGGTAATAGGCCGGGCCTTCGTAAGCCTTGCCATGTTTCTTGATGACGATATCGTCCATCCAGACCTTGAAGGACTCGTTTTCGTCTTTACGGACTTCGAGACGGAAACCCTTGAAGTTTGCCCAGTTGAACGGAAGCATCACTTCGCGAGTATTCTTGGCATCCCAGTAGACACCCGTCGTACCGAACAGCTTGAGGGGGATACTGAAACGGGTCCATTCGGTGGTGATTTCGCCGAGGCTCTTGGAACGGAGCTTCACCTGCAGGGATTCGCCACCGCTCTTCACACCGTCGTCCACGAGCACGAACAGGGCATTTTCGCCACCCTGCGCACCCTTGATCCAGAATTCAAGGACGCCATCTTCCATATAGGGAGTCAGGTCTACAGAACCGGCAATACAAATAGCCACACCGGAATAGTCGCTTGCGATAAGTTCGATTTCCATAGAAAGGGCACCTTCCATGGCGTACTTATCCGTGAGGACCGGTTCGGGGTTTTCACGCGGATACTGGTAGGTGTATCCACCGCCACGAGGAATAGCTTCACGCATCACGACAGTGACAATGTCCTTGTCAGGACGGAAAGGCTTACCTTCTTTAAGAACGAAGCGTCCGGCATCGCGGTCGCGGTAGCTGCTAAACGAGGCCGCATCCGCTAAAGAAACGGCAAGAAGCACGCCAACTGCGCACTTCAATATAGACGAGATTCTCATATGTTTCATACCTTAAGGAGTCTCCAAATTCAGACGGTGCCAAAATATAATCTTTTTTGGGAATATCGTTCCCGAAAAAATATTTTTCAAAGCACCCAATGCGAAAAATAACTCTTTTATCGCTTTACCGAAACATCCGAGAAATACAATTATGGTTTCCAAAGTAAACAAAAACGCGGAAAAAAGCGGTATAGAACGGGAAAATAAATTTACTTTTATACTTGTTGAACTTCATCATAGATTAGGGTTGTTTCTATGAAAAAATTACTTTACAGCGCTTTTGCCCTTTCGCTTACCTTCCTTATGCAGGGATGCAACGAGGAATCGTCCAGCACGGCTCCCGAACCGGATTCCTCCGAAAGCACCGCCCTTTCGTCGGCAAGCATCGACATTGAATCTTCCGAAACTGTGGAACTTCCCAACTACAGCCGCGCCATCGCCGTAAACAAGATGCTTGGCCACGGCATCAACTTCGGGAACTCCTGGGAATCAGGATACAGCATCACATCGTCGAATTTCGACCCGGACATGGTTTACGACTATCTTGACGGATACTGGAGTAACTCCATACAGGACGAATGGTTCCAAATCGCCAAAGATGCCGGTTTCCAGTCGATCCGTATGCCCGTTCGCTGGAACCAGACCGCCCTCCACGAGCCGCCCTACACCTTGCAGGCCGAACGTGTCGAAGGCGTGAAACGCCATATCAAGATTGCAAACGGCCTGGGAATGCCGGTGATTATCAACCAGCACCACTTTAACGAACTCTACGACAATCCGGAAAAATACATGGCCGCCTTCTACGGCATTTGGGAAAATGTCGCCGAGGAATTCAAGGATTTCGACAACGACTCGCTCATTTTCGAGATTCTGAACGAATCCAGAGGCAAATCCGACGCAGTCCTTGCCCAAATGACGGATAGCGCCATCAAGATTATCCGCAAGACAAACCCCGGCCGCACCATTATGATCGACCCGGGCGATTTCGGTAAGTTCGAGCTGATGGAGGTTTTTGCCGACATTAAGGACAGCAACATCATTATTGACGGTCACTATTACGAACCGTTCAAATACAGCCACCAGGGACACAACACCGACTGTTCCAACGGAGTCCTCTGGAAAGCAAACGACCAGGAAGCGCTTTTGAAAATCGTGAGCGACCTCAAAAGCTACGTGAACACCGCCAAGAGAGTTTTCCCCGGTAAGGACGGCACCCACATTCCGCTGAACATCGGCGAATTCGGGGCCTCTTCCAGGTGCGAAGCCGAAGGCCAGGATGACGCCAACAGGGCGCTCTACATCAAGGCCATTGTCCAGACGGCAAACCAGCTGGACTATTCATGGCATATCTGGGGATTCACGGGAGTCGGATTCGACATCTACGACAAGAGTACCGACGAATGGTACCCCGAAATTCTCAAGGCTCTCGCGCTAGACAAGTAATAGGCTGTAAACCGTAAGGGGAGCTTCGAGGAACAGCGCGGCCTACGGCCGAACAAGAGTGCCGCCCCAATGCTCGTCGAAAAAGGCTTGGAACAGAGGTTCCGGGCTTTTTTTAAGTTCATCGATAACTTCTGCAACGGGGCGCCCGCTGCGGTAAAGTTCGCGGTAGGCACGGGAAAGCGCCTGGATACGTTCCTCGGGAAATTCTTCCGGATGAAGGCGGAGGGCGTGCAGGTTCAGGGCTCCATAGCGGATGGGATTTCCCGATGCCTTGGTGCACGGGGGAACGTCGCGGTCGACCTTATGGGTTCCCCCCACGAAAGCGTAGGCGCCCACCTGATTTCGCTGCTGGATTGCGGTTACGCCGCCGATAGTCGCATATTCACCGATACGCACATGCCCGCCGAGCTGGCAGCTATTTGCAATGACGACGCCCGTTCGGATATCGCAGTCATGGGCGATATGCGAGTAGGCCATCACCAGCACCTTGTTTGCCACATGGGTGCATCCGCCCCCCTGCACCGTGCCACGGTTGAGAGTGCAGTATTCGCGAATGGTGCAATTTTTGCCAATTTCAAGACGGGTAGGCTCGCCTGCGTACTTCAAGTCCTGCGGAGGGCCGCCGAGGATCGACCCGTCAAAAACATGCGTATTCTTTCCGATGGACACCCCGCCGTACACATGCACGCGGGATTCCAGAACGACTCCTTCGGCAATTTCGGCACCGGCATCAACCAGGCACCAAGGGCCAATAACGGCGGTTTCGTGGACTTTGGCCTGCGGGTGAACAAATGCGGAAGGATGGATCATGACTTAAATTTACTAAATTTCGGCATATGGGCGGCATTATCATCGCATGTCTCACCGCACTGTACGTGCTCCTGTTCCTATTCTTTATCATAGGGGTTATCCGTACGCACCGTTACAAGGGGCCGAAGGCGACTCCGAGTGTTTCGGTCGTGGTGCCGATGCGTAACGAAGAGGAATTCGCGCAGCGCACCCTGGAAGCCCTCGCCGATCAGGATTATGTGGGCGAATGGGAAGTAATCTGCGTCGACGACCGTTCCACCGATTCTACCAGGGAAATTCTGGAAAAATTTGCAGCGACGCACCCGAAGTTTCGCATACTTTCACTGCCGCAGGACTTGCCGGTTATCGCAAGCCCCAAGAAACGCGCCCTCGAAAGCGCCTTCAAGATTGCCAAGTACGACATTCTTTTGACAATGGATGCCGACTGCATTCCGCGCAAGAGCTGGATTACCGCAATGGCGGGCCGCTTTGTGGACGGAATCTGCATTGTGCAAGGTCCAAAGCAGAACAACGGCAGCCGCACAATGCCGCACCTGTACCAGAAAATGGAAACGCTCGGCTATACCGCCATGGAAGCAGCAGGATTCAGCTGGGGCCATCCGATCGTCGCTTCTGCAGCGTGCCTCGCCTACAAGAAGGAACTGTTCTTTGCCGTGGGCGGTTTCGGCGACCTGGTGAATCTTTCGAGCGGCGATGACGACATGCTCATCCACAAGATGATGAAAATTCCGGGCACCAAGGTCTGCTATAACCTGGACAAGGACGCCGTCATCGAGACCGCGCCGGTGCATACCTGGAAACAGCTCTTTAACCAACGCGCCCGCTGGAGCAGCAACGGCACCAACTACGAAAACAAGGCGTACGTTTTGATGCTCACGCTGATTTACACCTACTACATCTGGATGTTCATCAGCCCCTGGTGCGTACTCTTTCTGGATTGCCCGTGGCAGTGGTGCGTATTCAGCATTCTGCCGAAAATCCTGGTGGACTTTGTATTCGTGATGATCGCTTCGTGGAAGCTGCATGCCAAGCGCAGGATGCTAGCGTTCTTGCCCACTGAAATCATCCAAATTCCGATGATCGTGTTCGCCGTACCGGCAGGAATCACCGGAATGTTTAGGTGGAAATAACCCTTTAACGTCATAAGCCTCACTGGATCCCCTCCCGCGCTTCGCTTGGTCGAGGATGACAGTAGGAATGACTAGAGGGCAGTTTTCGCCCAGGCGAGGGCGTCTTCGGCGTTTTTGATTTTGCCGTCGAGCTGCAGTTCGAAACTTTTCTTGATGATTTCACCCATCTGCTTTCCCGGTTTAACGCCAAGGTCCATGAGCATCTTGCCCGTCAGGTAGGGCTGCGGAGCGGCTTCCAACAGATCATATTCAGCGGCAGCCTTCCAAAGTTTTTCGGCGAAGTCCTGGTCGGCCACGAAGAATTCGCGAGGAGCACACTGGACCAGCAGGCAAAGGAGCTTCAAGCCGCCGAGCTTTACCGCGAGGCGGCGAAGTGCAGGAGCATCTTCCACAATCGAAGGGGCAATTTCACGGAACGCCTTCAGGAGCGGCGGTACAATCTTCAGGAGATGCACCTCGTTCGTGATACGTTCAAGGAACTTGAGCGACGTCTCGGCGCTGTCCGCAAGAAGAGCCGCAAAGGCGAATTCCATCGTCTGCGCTTCCGAAAGGGTGCAGGGCTTATTTTCCGCGAGGCAGGTGTCTCGCAACGCCGCCATATTGTCGAGAACCACGCCGAGCGTATCCCAGGAACTTTCGAACGGACGGATTTCAGGGAAATATTCGTCAAGCTTGATATCCAGGAATGCGCGAAGGCCAAGAGAGGGTTTCCCCGGCTTTAAGAGCCATTTCTTGAATTCCTCGAACAGGCGTTCCACCGAGAGGTCATCGAGCGAAAGCGTGCGGCAAAGTTCCACGGTCGAAGGAGCAAGCGTGCAACCGAAACGGCTCGCAAACTGCACCCCGCGCAAGATGCGCAGAGAATCTTCGGCAAAGGCGGGGCCCACATGACGCAATGTATGCGTTTTCAAGTCGTCGATACCGCCGTAAGGATCGCAGAGCGTGAGCTCCGGCAGTTCCATACCCATCGCGTTGATGGTGAAGTCGCGGCGGAGGGCAGCCTCCTTAAAGCTGAGTTTTTCATCGGTATGTACCACGAAGCCGCGGTGCCCGTAGCCGACCTTGCTTTCGGTACGCGGAAAGGAGAAGTCGAGAGAAAGTCCCTTCATGGCGAGGTGAATGACGCCAAACGCCTTGCCGACCAAGTTCGTGCGACCGTACTTCGAGAGAATCGGCACCAGCGCATCTTGCGCCATGTCGTAGACTTCAACATCGTAGTCGCGGCAGGACTTGCCCAAAAGGGCGTCGCGGACCCAGCCGCCCACCAAATAGGCGCGGCCACCCGCTTCGCGGATATCGTTTGCAATTTTCAGGAGGCGCCCCGGCAAATCCGGTTCGAACCATTCACCGGCAAGAGTCTGAATTCTAGCCATCTACTCAATCGCCCTACTGGAAGTTCCCGACATCGGCTGCAGAAGTATCCGGTGTTTCGGCTGGAACATTTTCCGCCGCGACATTATCCGCCGAAGGTTCAACGGACTTGTAGCGGTCATAGATACTCGTCGTCTTTTCGCCCGAGGAATCCTTGAGCGCCTCGGACACGGAGATTTCGCCGTCCTTGTTACCGTCCGAATTTTTAGAAGCAACCTCATTCGAGTCACTGGCCGCAGCGGATTTTTCCTTTGTAGAATCCGATGCAGCAAAGCGGTCATAGATGCTCTGTCGCGTCGCAGCGCCCGCCGCCTTTTTCTCGGCTTCCTGTTCACGGCAGACACGCAATTCTTCTTCGGCGTAGGCGCGCTGGTCGGGCGAATAGGTCATGGTGTTCAGGCGGTATTCCATTTCGTCGCACACAAGCCCCTGGCGCTCCCCCGCGCAGCCCCAAAAACAGGCGGTCACGGCAAGCATTAAAAAGAATAGGACGCGATTCATTTCTACCTCATAAATTCAAATCAGTGAATGATGATGAACTTTCCCTTTTTCACCTTGGAGCCACTATTGACAACGTAATAATAGACTCCCGGAGCGACCAACCGGTTCGAACCGTCGGTACCGTACCATTCCACTTTTCCACCCAGGACTTCGTCTTTTCGGAAAGCCCGGATCAAGGCGCCACCACGGTTATAAATGCTCACCACAGAATTTTCCGCAATACCGTCGATAGTAAAGCGGGCATGGACCTTGGGCCTATACGGAATCGGGTACGCCCGGAACTCCACCGTTGCCGAATCGGTCATATTCTTGCTGGCATCCTTCAGGTCGTTTCTCTGGTAAAAGCTCACACCCTTTTCATGTGCAAACCATGCCGTTCCATTCAGCGGATCAATCGACAAGTCCAGCACGTTATCGCTCAGCAAGCCATTCTTGGATGTCAAGTGCACGACAGACAACGTGTCCGGAGAAAGTCCCTTCCTTGTCAGACGGTACACGCCCTGATTCGTCGTTCCCGCCCACAAGTTTCCGTGAACATCGACATCGAGCGACGTATATTCGGCACCGAGCAATCCCTTTGTCGAAGAAGGCATAATCAGCGTATCGCGATCTTCGTCGAGGTAACCCAACGAAGACGTCGTCACAAACCAAAGCCTATCCGAAACCGAATCGTACGCAAGGTCTATAGGCGGCGACGTTACACCGCGGAACGTCTTTACCGTATCGCCACTTGCCATTTCAAGAGCGCCGCCATTCGACTTGGGACGCACAAACTTGAACAAGTCCAGTCCACCATCGTCCGTAAGCATCATCCCATTACGGCTAGATACATAGACCCACCATTTTTGGTCGTCGCCGACCTTGGCATAAATCGCCTGCGGCATCCTCTTCTTGCCCACCTGACTTGCGCAATGGACTTCGCCGTCCTTGGTAACATAAATAACGCTATAGCCGCTACTGCTTGCCGTGGTCGTCAAAAAGCCTGACTGGTCCGGAGCGGCAACGGACATTGCCGAGATAGGATAGTTTTCAAGGAAATTGTCAAAGCATTGCCCGTCGGCAGGAGTCCAACGGTATTCCAGCTGATTTCCCCAATCGGAGTAAAGCTGGTAGACAAAACCCCAGATGTGGTAAAAGACATAACCGTCATTCAGGTGGGAAAAAAGCTTGAGTCGCGACGAATAGGCCGTAGTATACTGACCGTGGGCGTCATAGACATAATCCGACTGCTTAAATCCACCCATGTTGCCAGACGCCATCTTTCCATCCATCGATGCCACAAGTACGTTACCTGTCGGCAAGGCATGAATTTCATAGGTGTCATTCAAGGAGAAAAGGGCGTAAGATGACAGGTCCTTGACAGACGTTGATCCTTGAGGCCAGAAGGCAACAAGATCGGAACCGACAAGGTAATATCCCCCATCCGACTCGATTTTCCAGCGAACCCTGCTTGCACCCCCGTTATAAAGGAGAGTATCGTTCAGCACCGTACCGTCAATTTCAACCGTCTGCGCCCCGAGCGGTTCAAGCCCAGGCACCTGCGTACTGGGCGCCACCTCGGTCCATAGGGCAGGATCGTTCAGTCGCATATCCTTGGAAAGGTTTTTCCAGTCCATGAAACGCACATAGACCTTATTTGCCAACTGGACATAAAGGGAATCCCCTCGCACCAAAAGACGCTCGACACGGTTGATGGAAAGGTTCTGGGAGCCAATCCGGTCTACCGTCAATAGCGAAACCGAGCGAGGCAGGTCAAAAAACGCGAGACGGTCCTCAAAGCCGATCACCAAAATCGGTCCGCCCTGTTCTGCAACGCCAGGAAGCGCACGCACATTGTTTTTCACATAGGAGCGGTTGATGACGCGCCAGGAATTTCCGCCGTCATTCATAGCGACGACCATTCCGTATTCGGAAACGGCAAAAGTTCCGAGCGAAGAGGAAACGATGGAATAAAAATTCGACGTTTCTAGCCCGCGGTCAGAGTGATAGACGATATCATTGGTCTCGTCGCGGTAGCGAATTCCACCCCCCGTGGCAAGCATCACACCGTGACTGCCAAATGCAACAGCATCGTTAACGGGATACGGATCCGAAAACGCTCCCCAGTGGTCAACAGCAAACGCCTGCGCGGCAAGCAAAAGGGTTATTACAACTAAATAAAACTTCACTCCTCAAAATTACGAAAATTCACTTGCGCGCGTAAGCAGATCATCTAAATTCGGGGTTGAAGAATCCATTTTTTTCATCATGGACAAGTAAATGTCTTTCCTTTCGCGCATTTTCCTGAACGCAGACGCCTTACGCTTAAAGAAAGTTCCCTTGTCGACACCGCAATAACGGCAGGCCTCCTCCGCACGGATTCCGCCGATATTCGAATATTCGATGGCAAGCTTTTCGGAAACGTTAAGCCCAACCATAAGGCGGTCCAGCTGATGACGGACAAACTGCGCCCTGCGCATTTCGCAAACATCTCGGGCCACCTTGTTATCCGCATAGAGCTTACAACAGTCCGAAATCTGCCTCGAGACCTCTATCGGCAATCGCTTGCGGTACATGTCCATATAGGTATTCCGAACGACCGTCCTAAACCACGGAATAAGGGACTTATCATGATCCAAAACACCGGCCGAACGGCAAAAACGGAGGGCAACCTCCTGAAAAAGGTCTTTTGCAAGTTCAGCATCCCTACTCCGGGAACGACAGAGTTTGTAAATTTGGGAGGAATTTTTACGCCACACTCGATCCACCCAGCTGGAGGGGGCGTCTGTTAAAATTCTTGATTTACTCATATTCAAACAGGAATTTTGACAGCAATCTTTCAGTTGAGAATAAATTTATGAAATTAAAAGAAAAAAAACGGATTTTTGAGAAAATTGCAAACAACTGTTTGCAGCTATCAACAGCTTTTTTCATTTTCGCCCTAGGATTTACAACTTATCCACAATCCGCATACGCGCAGGAGTTCAACATGAACTCGATGCCGCCTCCCGAAATGAGCATGGAATACTCTGCGGGGGCACTCAAGGACGGTGGAAAACTTACGGTCAGCGTCACCATTTCGGACAAGTGGCACGTGAACGCAAACGAGGTCACCGACGAATTCCTGAAGCCCTCTTCGATCGTGGTAAAGGCCGAGGGGATTGAATTCGGCGATGTCATTTGGCCAAAGCCCATCAGGGAATACAACGAGGCGCTGGAACTTGAAATTCTCACGTTCCGCGGAACATTCGAAATCATCGTTCCGGTGAAAAGCGTAAGCGACAACTACGACAGTCTCGGTACCGAAGCCACCTTCCATTACCAGGCCTGCGACAACTCCATTTGCCTTGCACCCGCAAGCAAGACGATTCGGCTGGACGGACGCCTCGGTGCCAAAAGAAATTTCCCCGCTGTAGGCGATTCTAAAAGCGACAAGATAAACGGCGCTGCAGGCCCTGCCACAGACAAAGGTAACTTAGGGAAAGCCCCGAACGAATCGATCGCATCAGTCGAATCCGAAACCGCTGCGTCTGCAGGAATCCTTGTGCTGCTCTTTTTCGCCCTTATCGGCGGACTGATACTGAACCTGATGCCGTGCGTGTTGCCGGTACTTTCGCTGAAACTCTTCAGCCTGATTAAGCAGGCAGGCGAAAGTCGAGGACGGCTCCTCGCTTTGGGAGGAGCCACAACGGCGGGAATATTATGCAGTTTCTGGGTGCTCGCCGCCGTTGTCGCCGCCGTCAAAGCCGGCGGCGGGTCCGCGGGCTGGGGCATGCAATTTCAGAGTGCAGGCTTTATCGCCTTCATGGCCGCCATCCTTACAGCGTTCGCCATGAGCTTTTTCGGCGTTTTTGAGCTGTGGCTCCCGTGGAGCGCCACCACCAAGATGGATGCCGCGGGTCACAAGGCAGGACTTGCAGGCGCATTTTTCACCGGTGCCCTTCTCGTCCTCTTAAGCACACCCTGCTCGGCGCCCTTCCTCGGAACCGCCATGGGATTCGCTTTTACCGCAAGTACCCCGGTGATGTTCCTGTTCTTTACGGCAGCAGGCCTCGGACTCGCACTCCCCTACATGCTCGTCAGCGCCTTCCCGAAAGTCCTCAAGGTCTTCCCGAAACCGGGTGTCTGGATGGTAAAATTGCAAAAGGTGATGGGAGTCCTACTGCTTGCAAGCGTAGCATGGCTTCTGTGGATCGTGTACGGACAAGCGGGAACATCGGGCATCGGCCTATTAACCATTATCGTCATCGCTAGTGTCGTCTGCAGCTTTGCCCTCGGCAAATTTGCGCCACCGGGATCTTCGTTCACACGGGAATCCGCCGGAATCGTCATCAGCGCAGCAGTCCTTTTTTCAATCTGGGTTGCAGCGATCGCCCCCGAATACGAAAAGAAGGCCACCGAAATTTTTAGTGCCCGTATGCAAGCGCAAAAGACAGAAGACGGCTGGTTCAACTATAACCCCGCCCTGATCAAGGATTTTGCAAAGATGAAGCGCACCGTATTCATTGACGTGACAGCCGACTGGTGCCTCACCTGCAAGGCAAACGAAGCCGCCGTACTCGACGATGACGACTTTCGACACGCCATGGACAGCCTGAACGTGGCCCTAGTCAAAGCGGACTGGACACGCGAAACCCCCGAAGTCAACGCCCTTTTGAAAAGTCTGAAAAAATCCGGCGTACCCGCTTACGTCATCTACCCCGAAGGGGACGTCTCCAGGCAAATCGTTCTTTCGGAAATATTGACTACCGACGACATCGTCGAGCAGATCACAAATAAATTCTAATCCGCGTTTATACTTCAGTCAGCCTTTTTCTCGGCTTTTTCGACGGCGGCCTCGAATTTTTCGGCCGCCTTTTCTGCAACAGCCTCGGCAGCCTTGATTTCGGCCTTCCACGGAGTAAGGCCCACCACGTTATCGACCGGGAGCGAAAAGGCGATCCCCTGCCCCATGGTGTCAAGCCCCGCCTTCTGGTAGAGGGCATGCAAAACGGCATCCTTGATCTTTGCATCCACCAGAATCATCACAATCTCTTTTTCGGGCTGGATCGCGATATGGAAAAACGACTCGGCTTCCTTGTTCGCCGTACCACGGGCATTCAGAATCGTACCGCCACGGGCACCGGCATCTTTCGCCGCTTCCATCACGGTTTCAGAGAATCCGGTATTCACAATACAAAAGATGACTTCGTGATTGAATCCGCTCATTTTTCGTTTCTCCGTACCGCATTGCGGTTGTCGCTTAAAAAGTTGAAGATGGACTTGCCGATAATGCTTGCCATGGGAATCGTGTAGGCAATGCCCTTGCCGCCCTCAATCGTGTTGAACTTTTCGGCAAGGCTTTCGAGGGCTGCCTGCAGCTGGTTTTCGCCAATCACGCTGATGATGACGGCGCGGTTAGAATCGGCAAGGCCCATGGCCGTCGCAATTTCACGCGGGGCGGTCCCCTGCCCGAACAGCACCATCTGCATATTCACGCCAAAAGACTGAATGTGGTCCATGTAGAAATCCGCCTTTGCACGGCTCACCACCGTAATCAAAATCTTGAGGCGGTTCATCGAGACCTTGGCACGCGTGTTTCCGCGCAAAGCCTTACTCCGAATTTTCTTTTCGATTTCCACAGTGCCCCCTACATAAAGTCGATAATCTGTTCGTCGTCGGCATCCTGGATGCGACGCATCATCATACGGTTACGGAGAGCCGTCGAGACGGTCGCCCTGAAACCGAGCACCTGAATGGTAATCAAGGGCGTCATCGCGACCATCGCGACAATACCGAAAGCATAGTTCAAAATGGAATCGCCCCCGTCACGGATAACCGCACAGGCACCAATCGCAAGCGGAAGGATAAAGCTAGAGGTCAGCGGACCGCTCGCGACTCCACCCGAGTCAAAAGCAATCGCCGTATAAAGTTTCGGGACAAAGAACGAAAGCCCAAGCGAAATAAAGTAACCTGGAATCAGGTAGTAAATAACCGGGAAACCGACGATAATGCGAATCATCGAAAGGCCTATGGAAAGCCCCACGCCCACCGAAAGCGCAATCAGCATCGAGCGCTTAGTCACAAGGCCTCCCGTCACCTCTTCGACCTGCTTGTTCAAAACGTGAACGGCGGGTTCTGCAAGCACCACCACCATTCCAAGCACAAAACCGGCCGCCACCAGCGCATGGGGCATATTACCCAACTGTTTGCCCAGTTCAAAACCGATCGGCATGAACCCGACCGCCACGGCCGTCAAAAACACCACCAGGCCCACGAACGTGTACACAATGCCAAACGCCATCGGGATAAGCTTGTTCCAGGAAAGGCGAAGCACCGTCAGCTGCAAAAGCATGAAAAAAATCACGATGAGCCCGAGAGCGACAAACACCTCTACGGCAATGTCCACAATGGTCGGCAGGAAATTCGACCCAAGGCAGGCGTCAATGGAATACGCCGATTCTGAAAGCTGATAAGTGAGGTCACCATGTGAAAAAATCACAAGACCCATGAGCGCGATAATAGGGCCCACCGAGCAAAGCGCAATCAGGCCGAAGCTGTTCTCGTTCGCGTTCTTACCGCCAATGGCACCTGCCACACCCACGCCAAGCGACATGATAAAGGGAACCGTGATAGGCCCCGTCGTCACGCCCCCCGAATCGAACGACAGGGGCACGAACATGTCCTTGCCGAAGGTCACCATCAGCATGCCGAACATGAACAGCAGCATGTAAAAGAAGATGATAATCGTCGAAAGGTCACGCTTGAAAACGATTTTCACAATCGAAAGGCCAAGGAAAAGGCCCACCCCGATACCAATCGTCGCGATCAGGAGCGTAGGTTCCACCGCGTTTTTCACCTGTTCGGCAAGCACCGAAAGGTCGGGTTCAGCAACCGTAATGAGCACGCCCATCACAAAGCACACCGAAGCGAGCAACTGCAGGCGCCGCGACTTGGTAAGGCCCGACCCCACATGTTCACCCATCGGGGTCATGGCAAGGTCGGCCCCCAGGTTAAAAAGGCCGATACCCCCCGTCAAAAACACGGCACAAACACAGAAAACGACCAGCTGCTTGAAGGTGAGCTGCACAAGCGGCGTAAACGACACCGCAAGCACAATCAGCGTCACCGGCAATACCGAGGCGAACGCCTCGCGCAACTTGTCCAGCATAATCTTAAACATCCTCGGGAAATATAGAAAAACGCAAGAAAATGCACTTTTTTATAATTATTTTTCGTAAAAGATGCAACCGACGGACATTTTGGGGCATCAAAAGGGTACAATGGACGAAAAAGTGATACTTCAACACCTGCAAGAAGGTAGCCGCGAGGCGCTCGCGATGCTGTGGGATTCCCATAGCGGCCACGTGCTGAACCTAGCCTTCCGCATGCTGAAGGATCGCGACCAGGCAGAAGACATCCTGATGGATGTCTTTGTGCAGATTCCGAAAGCGGTGCAGGGTTTTCGCGGACAGTCCGCTATTGCGACATGGCTCTACAGGCTTACGGTAAATGCCTGCCTGATGAAGTTGCGCAGCGACAAGCGCCACCGCGAACTTGAAGAGGAACACCTCGAAGTTATCGTGGAATCGGCACTCGGCAAAGAGAAAAGCGTCAACGAAAACTTCGACCCGGAACTTTTGGGAATGGGGCTGAACGCACTCCCCGCCGAAACGCGAAGCATGCTCTGGCTGAAAGACGCCGAAGATTTGGACGTGAAGGACCTCGCCGAAATCTACGGGATGCCCGAGGGCACCATCAAGGCACGCCTCAGCCGCGCAAGAACTTTCGTCCGGAACTATTTGAACGAAAGATGCCCGACCAAGTCGGACAAAACCAATGGCAACAAGAAAGGAGCTTAACCATGTCTACTAAAATCGACTTCTCGAAAATGGAGCGGCTCACTCCTCGGGCTGACTCGTGGGACAAGGTCTGCGCCCGCCTCGACGCCGAAAAGTGCATACCCCTCAAGGCCGCCCCCAAGAATATCATTTCGATCAAGAGCTGGTACAGCGCGATTCCCCTGGCCGCAAGCTTTGTGCTTGTAAGCCTGACCGCGATTTTGCCGTCTTTCTCGAACGACATCGAAGGTAACGAAACCATTCTGGCCGACAAGGCCTCTACCGAGTACGTTTCGATCAACAGTTCCGCGCCGTCCGAAGTTCTGAGCTGGTACGAAAGCCTCGGAAGCTCCACCAGCGACGAATTCGAGACCCTCGAGGAAACCGTAGGATTTAACTATCTCATAAAGGAGTAACTCTATGAACGGAAACAAACTCTTCGCGGCAAGCATTGCGATTCTTGCCCTCGCCCTAGGATTTTTCCTGGGAACACTCAAAGGCGACTGTTGCTGTAGCGGCATGGGCATGTCCTGTTGTAAAAAGGGCGCCCCCTGTGAACACAGCGCGATGAACGCCCCCTGCGACTGTATGAAGGGACTGCCCTGCTCTTGCGAAAAGAACGGCCAGCCCTGCCACTGCCCGAACTGCGCCAAGCACGGCCACAAGGGTCCGCACGGTGACTTTGACAAGGGCCACGGCCCTAAGCACAAGGGCAAGATGGATTTTGCCGCCATGGATTCCCTGTTGCAGGTGACCCCGGAACAGAAGGCCGCCATCGAAGAAAGCCGCACCAAGGGTGACTCCGTCTTTAAGGTTCTCCGCAAGCAGAAACACGAAGCGGAAAAGGCCCTGGGCGCAGCGCTTGAAAGCAGAGACGCCGCAGGTATCGATGCTGCCAAGGCAAAGGTACTCGACGCTGACAAGGCCCTGCTCGAACACCGCATCAACGGAATGGCCGCGCTCGGCAAGATCCTGACCGCAGAACAGTTCGAAAAGTTCAACGCTTTCCACAAGGAACAGATGAAGAACTTCAAGGAGCGCTGGATGAACGGACCTAAAGGTCCTGGACCGCACCCCGGCATGGGCCCTGGCCCGCACGGTGAACACGGCCCGCATGAAGGCTTCCCGCCTCCCCCGGCAAACTAAAAAAAACTAGAATTTGATCCTTGATAAGCAACAAGTCCTCGGCAGCAATGCCGGGGACTTTCTTATAAACAAGCGACGTTTCTCTAGTTACTTTTTCATGAACGAGAGGTTCTGCGCCACCCGGAAAATGCCTTCGGCACGGTGCTTGTTGTTCGCCGAAATTCCGTTGAGCATCTCCAAGAAACGGGTCAGCTCCAGTACGCCGCCGCCCTGTTTGAGCACGTGTACGGAGCAAAGCGAAATCACGCCGAGCGAAGAGTTAATGATATCCAGGTCGGTGTTTGCCAACTGGAATGCGGCCAGCTGGTAAGCATCTTCGGAATTTCTCTTGATGCACTTGTCGATATCCCCCAAGGTCCTGAAGCCGAAGGAGACAAATACGCTCAAGAACCGGGTGAGAGACGTCTCGTGGATTTCAGCCTGGTTGATGGAGGCAATTTTCTTGTTCAGCATGTCGAACGGACGCAATTGCAGGTAGTTGCCGAACGAATCGCCGTTCAGCTCCACTTCGTCGAAGCTGCCGGAACTTACCAGGGACTGCACCTGACGACGGTAATCGTTGATTCCCGAACGGATCAGGCAGAACTGTTCGTCGACCAGTTCCAACATTCCCGCAAGGCGATTCAAGTTGCGCAGGTACTCCTTGGGAACCTCGAAGCCAGACTTGTAGCCGGTATCGTGGTCGAGCACAGACCAAACATGCTGCAGAGCCGTACGCATCTGCACCTCGAAACGGATTTCGTTCAGCTGCGGATACTGAGGATCAAAATACCTTTCCTTGGGCAAGCGGCAAATGTAATGCAGCGAATTATAGCCGAAACTATGGATCTCATGCATCTTGCGCTTGTCAATACTGTTTTCCCAGTCAATTTCAAACAGGCGCCCCACAAGGGCCGCAATCTTGTCGACTTCATCGCTATAGAAGGTGATGACGCGGACACCCAGGATATCCGTCAGGTCCGAAAGGGAACTGTACTTGCCCGACTTGCGCTCTAGTTTGCCCGCAAGGCTATCTTCCGCCTTGACGCGGCCCTCGATCGCATTGATGTAGATTTTATTTTCTGCAATGCTTTCGCGAAGGATGCGCCTAACCACCCGCAACAGTTTTTCGAAAAGAATATGCTGTTCGCGGAACTCCTCCAAAATCATCGTTTCCCTTGGAGGAAGCCCGTAGTTCTTTTTTGTTTCTTGTTCCATAGGATTCCTACTTCCCAAAAACCTTGTCGATCGTTTCTGTAAATTCGTCGTAGGCGAACGTTCCCTTGAGGCTTGCAAGGGCCCTTGCAAGTCCGCGGAAGTGCCATTCGTGAGAAGCGGCATCCTTGACGCAGAACAGGTCCCACACCTTATCGCCAATCGCCTGGTAGTCGCGGCTGATAGCGCGAATATTGCTCAGCTTGTCTGCGAGCGCAACGATTTTCACTTCGTTGGAGGCCGATGACAGACGTTCAATCGCTTCTTCCTTGCGGAGCCGCCAACTTTCCTGACGGCTCTTTCCTTCGAATTCGATATCGGATTCCGCCTCGACGAGCTGGGCGACGCGCTTACCGAACTCGCGTTCGACATCCTTGAGCGTGACGTCGGTGTCTTCGACGGTATCGTGAAGGGCTGCAGCGGCCAGAAGCTCCTGGTCGTTGGTCATGGTCGCCGCAATCGAGACCGCTTCCATCGGGTGCACGATGTAGGGGAAACCTTTCCCCTTGCGTTCGGCCCCCTGGTGCGCCTTGACGGCAAAAACAATCGCTTTATCGAGAACTGAAGTATCCATAGCTTAAATGTATATTATTAGACGAGTGAACGGCGCAAGCGCCTACAGACGAAAGACAAAAGAGGGGCGCAAAATCCCCTATTTAGTCTTCCAGGAAATACTGCACGCTGGTGACCACGCGGACTTTCTTGATATGCGGCGTATTTTCGTCGCGGTCCTCGATAGAAAACTGCCCCTGGGTCGCCGTCTTGATTTTTCCGAGCTTGCTTTCGGAATCCGAAGCGAACTTTTGCGCCGCCATACGGGCATTCTTGTTCGCCTCGTCAATCATTTCGGGCTTGACCGCGTTTAGGCCGTTGAAACTATAGACCTTGCGGTAGCGGAAATCGTCACCGTAAAAAGCGACACCCTGTTTAAGGAGTTCGCCCTGCTTTTCCATGATTCCGCGGACACGGTCCACGTTCTTGGAGGCGACCGTCAACACGACCGTGGCCACGTAACGGAACGGACGCTTTTCGTTGCTGTAGAGTTCCCCCTGCGCATCCACGATATCGGGCGCGGACCTGGTGATTTCGGATTCATCGACTCCGTTTTCGCGCAGGAACTTTTCAAGAGCAGCGTTTTTCGTCTGTACCGCATCGTGAATGACAGAGAGATCGTTGCCGACTTCCTTGTACACGATAGGCCAGATGACGAAATCAGCCTTGACTTCTCGCTCCGAAAGCCCCTTGACCGACACGACGCGGTCGCGATCCTTGGTATGCATCATGGCGCAATACAGGAACGCCCCGAGCCCAAGAATGGCGATTGCCAATACGACGGATTCCTTGATTCTAGACATACTTTCTCCTTTCTGTTCGATTTAATTTTAGCTTTTTTTTAAAAGCTACCCCCAATACCCCCACTTGCAATTCCCGTGAAATACGCAGCGGCGGCCTTCGTTCCTGTACGATGCTTCCGCAACAGTCCAGTGAACGTAATTGCTCGCAGATGCGACTTTTCCCGGTTCACCGAAAGGTTCTTCGGATGTTGCCCCAATCCAAACAGAGGGATCTTCGTTTTCTGTCGGCCTCGGGACAGGCCATGCTCCCATGACATCCGAAGCATCATCTACGGCTTCGGCAACGTCAACGTAGACTACTCCAGAAGGTATCCAACGAGGATTGTCAGAGTCCGTCCCGACATCGGTACGGTAGAGGACTGCCGGGGATTCGTTGCCATTGGGTTCGGTGACAGGCGGATAAGCGTAAGCGGCAACGGCGGCAACAAAAGCGATGATATAGATTACGTTTTTCATGATGAACTCCTTTTCTAAAGGTTCAAGTTTCTCTTGTTTACACCCATAATATATTCTTGAAAATTCATAATGTCAAATGCATAATTTTAATGGTTTTAATCAATTGTTTTGATGAATTAGTAGACAGTGGTTAGGGCGAAATCCGCAAGCTGGTTACACAAAAAAAAGATTATTTTCGCAACAATCCTAATCACCAACCACTAAACACTAAACACTATTTTTCTATCTTTACCCTCGCAACAAATACCCGCGCAGCGGAAAGGATTAATCTATGTCGAAACTGACTGATTCTCAGGAATGGAAGGCCCTTGAGGCCCACGCCGAAGTCGCAAAGACCTGGCACATGAAGGAACTCTTCGCAAAGGACCCGGCTCGCGCCGAAAAGTTCAGCGCCGAAGCCTGCGGCCTCTTCCTGGACTACTCCAAGAACATCATCACCGACGAAACCATGGCTAAGCTCCAGGACCTCCTGAAGTCTGCCGGTTTCGAAGACATGCGCCGTAAGTATTTTGCCGGCGAAAAGATTAACACCACCGAAAAGCGCGCCGTGCTCCACACTGCTCTGCGCTACAAGGGCAACGATCCGATTTACGTCGACGGCAAGGATGTGATGCCCGAAGTTCGCGCCGTGCTCAAGCACATGGAAGAATTCACCAAGCTCGTGCGTACCGGCAAGTGGAAGGGCCACACCGGCAAGTCCATCAAGTACGTGGTGAACATCGGTATCGGCGGTTCCGACCTCGGTCCGGTGATGGTGACCGAAGCTTTGAAGCCGTATGCCGACAAGCCGGCTGCTGGCGAATACTCTCCGGAAGTCTACTTCGTTTCTAACATCGACGGCACCCACATGGCCGAAACCCTCAAGAAGGTGAACATCGAAGAAACGCTCTTCATCGTTGCTTCCAAGACCTTCACCACTCTTGAAACCATGACGAACGCCGAAACCGCCAAGGCAGCAGTTCTCAAGGCTTTCAACGGCGACGAAAAGTCCATCGCCAAGCACTTCGTGGCTCTCTCCACCAACACCGAAGCTGTGTCGGCCTTCGGTATCGACACCGCCAACATGTTCGAATTCTGGAACTGGGTGGGTGGCCGTTACTCCCTGTGGTCTGCAATCGGTCTTTCCATTGCTCTCCGCATCGGTTTCGACAACTACATGAAGCTCCACCAGGGCGCCTACGAAATGGATCAGCATTTCAAGACCGCTCCGGCTGACAAGAACCTCCCGGTCATCCTCGCCCTCATCGGCGTTTGGTACAACAACTTCTTCGGCGCTTCCAGCTACGCCATGCTCCCGTACGACCAGTACCTGCACCGCCTTGCCGCCTACTTCCAGCAGGCCGATATGGAATCCAACGGCAAGACCGTTGACCGCGATTCCAAGCGCGTAAACTACCAGACGGGTCCGATCCTCTGGGGCGAACCGGGTACGAACGGCCAGCACGCCTTCTACCAGCTGATCCACCAGGGCACCAAGATGATTCCTTGCGACTTCATCGCCCCGGCCAACAGCCACAACAAGGTCGGCGACCATCACCAGAAGCTCCTCTCCAACTTCTTTGCTCAGCCCGAAGCCTTGATGAACGGCAAGACCCTCGCCCAGGCTCAGGAAGAACTCCGCAAGGACGGCAAGAGCGAAGAAGAAATCGCATTCCTCGCCCCGCACAAGGTGTTCGAAGGCAACAAGCCGACCAACTCCATCATGATGGACTACGTTTCTCCGGAAACGCTCGGCGCCCTCATCGCCATGTACGAACACAAGATCTTCACCCAGGGCGTTATCTGGAACATCAACAGCTACGACCAGTGGGGTGTTGAACTCGGTAAGCAGCTCGCCAAGAAGATCCTTCCGGAACTTGCAAAGGCTGACGCCGAACTCAACCACGACAGCTCTACCAACGGTCTCATCCGCTGGTTCAAGGCTCACCAGAAGTAATAGCCCCTATCGCCTAACGGCTCCAGGGTGACATAAAAGGCCGCGACTTAAAAGTCGCGGCTTTTTTATTTGTTCCGCGCATCTATTCATCAAAAATTTTGATTAAATTGATGAAAATTATACATTTGACAATATAGATTCGCGAGGGTATATTATAGACGTAAAGGAAAAAGAAAACAAGTTAAACAAAAGGAGTTAACCATGAAAAAGTATATCGCAGCCCTCGCAGCACTCGCCACCGTAGTAGCATTCGCAGCGGATACAACCAGCGATGCCCCAGCCAAAAAGGCCAAAGGCTGGACACATTTTGCAAGTGTAGGCTACACCGCACCCGTTAGCGAATACAAAGTCGACGGAAAGGACATCTGGCTTGCAAGCGGCGGGCTGAACCTCGCCTACATGGGAATCGGCAAGAGCGGTTTTGCCGTGAAAGCGGACATGAGCGCGGGCGCCACCTACACGGACAACATCCGCCTCAAAAAGGACGATGACGGCATCGTTGGGTCCTACGTTGCCGGCGAACTCGGACTGGGCTACGGATTCCTGGACACGCCGAAATGGACCGTGGCCGCATTCGCGATGGTCGGATTTGAAGTCGGAGCATTTGAAGGCGACGAAGATACCTACGAACACCCTGAACTGGGCAAGTCCGACTGGACTCACTCCGAAACCGTGGGCGCGCTCACACTGGGTGGAGACTTGATGGTCCGTAGGGCCGTTGGCAACCACTTGGGTGTATTCGCGAGCGTTGGCGGCCGCTGGGTGCCTGCCGCAGCACGACTGGTGACCGACACATACGACAACGACGATTACAGCCGCACTGACACCGCCAAGTCGAAAAAAAGCAAGGACGGTTTCAGCGTCGTGCCCACCGTGGGCGCCATGTGGAGGTTCTAACCTAAACAGATTTGCGGTGCTTGTCGCGCCAGGCGAAGAAATTCGCGAGCACCGTTCCGCTGATGGAATGGTAGGCACAGCTCAAGGCGCAAGGCACCATGCAAAGCACAGACTCGGGATTCTTCGCCACGTTTTCGGGATTGGCAAAGAAAGCCATGGCAAGCACCGTTGCCATACCGGCATTCTGCACTCCGACCTCGATGGCGATGGTCCTTTTTTTTGCTGTATTGAACTTGAAGAGCTTACCCACGCCGTAGCCAAGCACATAGCCGAGCGCATTGTGGCAGAACACCACTGCAAGTACCAGGAAAATCAGGCCAAGACCGTTCGCAAACAGTTGCGGACGCACCGTCACGACGACGCCACCCACAATCATCATGAGGCCAATCACGCTCACCGCGGGCATATTCGCCTGAATTTCCTTGAACACGGCGCGCTTGCCAAGGAAATAGTTGCAGAGGAACCCGATCGTGATCGGCGCAATCGTTACATAAAGAATGTTCAGGAACATTCCCTTCGCATTCACGTCGATGCTCGTATCGGCGAGCCACAGCACAAGCAGCGGAGTCATGATCGGAGCAAGGAGCGTACTGACCATCGTCATGCTCACGGAGTACGTGACATCGCCACGGGCCAAGAAGCTCATGACGTTGCTCGAAACACCGCCCGGGCAGCACCCCACCAGGATGATGCCCACGGCAAGGTAAGGGTCAAGCCCGAAAACCTTCGTGAGGCCGAACGCGACAAACGGCATGATCGTGTACTGCGCAACCGCACCGAGCAAAATGTGAAGCGGTTGCTTCATCAGGTTACGAACATCGTCCGTAGAAATGGTGAGGCCCATACTCAGCATGATGACGCCGAGAATGATGGAAGAAACATTCCCGTGAACCCAGCTGAAAGCGATGGGCACGAAGAATGCGACTATTGCGCTTGCGATAACAAAGGGGGAAGCGTAGTTAGAAAGCAGACGGCAAAAAGCCTTGATTACTTTAAACATGCTACCAATATAGCAATTCACTCCAGAATTTGAAATACACTAGTTTTCAAGTTCCTAGTCTTGATTGACGATTTCAATTCCCGTATCACGTTCGATGACTGTCTCGCAGGCCGCCTTGAAGGTTTCGGGAGTCGCGATGATGGTCACGGTCTTCTTCGCACGGGTGATTCCCGTGTAGAGAATCTGGTTGTTCAAAAGCGGGTGCCCTTTCTGTTTTGGTAGGAACATCGTTACATGGTTGTATTCGGAACCCTGCGACTTGTGGATTGTAATCGCGAAGGCGCTCTCCACTGCATCGGCGGGCAAAAGGGCGAGGGGATACGCCACAAAGTTACGTTCTTCTGCGCCCGTCTTGCCGTTCGGCTTTTTGAGCATAATATAGGGGACCGAATCCTTGAACAGGACAATTCCCGTATCGCCATTGTATAGGCGATACATCGCCTGGTTTTTCGTCAGAATCAGAAGCTGACCTTCGAAATACTGAGAATTGGATTTGGGTTTCTTTTGGGAAGACTGTTCCTTACAAGGAGGATCCTTGATCAGGTTGCCGATAGTTTCGTTGATTTGTTCAACGCCTATGGCACCACGACGTTCCGCCGCCAAGATGCGTTTTTCTAAGGTCTTGTTCCAAACCGCATTACACAGGTCTTTCAGTTCATCAGAAGGATTCTCGAGCGCTTCGGGGTCAATCTTTGCCGCCATCCCGGGCAGTTTATCGAAATCTCCAATCCAGCCCTCAAGAAACTTCGAGACATTCTCCTGTTCTTCTTTCTTTGTGGGAGTTTTTTCCAGTTCCTTGCCGGATTTGTCCTTTGATTTTTGGGGAAGCGTGTAATAATAAACGGCGTCCTCCGATTTTTTTTCATCGGTCTTTTTTCCCGAAAAAACAGGGTGCAACTCAAAAGTGACGTTGGGAGCCGAGATGTTTGGATCCTCTGCACAAGCCTTGATTGCCTTTGCAAGAACACCAATATTTGAATCGTCCGTATAGCGCACGGATTTGGTAAGCTTGGCAGTGAAATTCGTCCTAGAGGCGGATTCCAGAATGTTTCCCAACACGGCGCCTGCATCCACAGAAGGCAACTGATACGGGTCGCCCAGAATAAAGAGACGGGTGACCAAATCGCCGTTATCTTGACTTGGAATAGCTTGCAGCAGAGACGAGAACAGGTTCACGTCGATCATGCTCGCTTCGTCGATTACAAAGATTGACTTTTCGGGGAACTGGTTCTCGGCGTTGTAGGAAAAACCGTTGTCGGATCTGGAATACTTGAGCAGACGGTGAATTGTCATGCCTTCGAGATCCTTCAGCTTTGCATAAATCAGAGACTCTTTCAAGTCTTCATTTACATCATCGTTCAATCCTTTTTTCAGACTTTCAGACATACGGTCTGCGGCCTTGCCGCTCGGAGCAGCCAGGTAGATGGTGTACTCGCTGAGAGCCTTTGCTTGTTCCTTTAGAATCTCTTCGGAATTCAGGCCTTCGGTTTTAACATCTTTAACAATGTTCTCCAACACATGCCACAAGATATAAAGCACGACAGTTGTCTTGCCAGTGCCGGGACCACCTGTAATAATCAGATTCTCGTTCTGCCCGCGACGAACGACTTCTTCCTGTTCGGGGAATAGAGATATGTCACTGATAGGTTTGAATTCCTCCGGATCCGTTCCCTTCTTTCCGAAAATACGGGCCATTGCGTCCTGAATTTCGCCTTTAGCCTTAAAGTGCTTCGCCATGTATAGGAACTGACAATGATACGGTTTGTCGTCAACCTTGGTGACGCCTTCTGCCTTCAGAAGGGGCGCATTATTGCCAATGATTTCCGAAAAATCGTTGCTATTCAAATCCGCGATGCCACTCTCGATAATTTCATTAAACGATTTTTCCAATTCGACAAAGTCAAAAGATTCCTCTTGACTTTTCTTTAATATCTTGAGGGCATCCCACTTTTTATTCCACTTTTCCTTGAACAATTTTGCATCAAGCGGGACGCGGGTGTTGCCGTCATCCCACAGCGAAAAGCAGAGGCAAAGGAACTTTTGCGTCGTTTCTGAAACAGAAGATTCCCCTTCAGATTTGCCTGATTTTATTTCAAGCAACAAGTGCAACAGGTGCCTATCCAATTCGGCAATGCCGCGCATTTCCTTCAGGTCGTTTATAAAAGAATCAATCTTGTTAAAGTTCATCATATTTCGATTCTCCTTCTTATTTTTTGCCCTGCGTCATCAGATCTTTAACGTTCTCATAGGCGGCTTCAAGGGTCTTGTAATCTTTCCAAGTTTGGGCGTAGATACCCTTGCCGGTTTTTCCATCAGTTCCGCGCAAGAAAGCATAGTAGATTCCGCCGAAATGCTTGTCGAAGATGTCTTTTTCCGACATGCCTTTGCAGAATGCGAAATTTTTAAGCCACTTGATTAAGCAGTAGCTGTAGAGCACGCGTTGCACGGAGTATTCCTCGTCGACCTTTTTCTTGACGCTGTCAGGATTATAGTCGTCAAGGAAGTCTGATTTCCAGTCCAGAATCGAATAACGCTTATTGTCGCCTTCGCCACGCACGAACAAGAGGTCTATAAAGCCCTTGCACACGCGATGCAGTGTCACAAACGCTTCGGAGTTTTCGTCCTCGACATCGGCGTTCAAGCCGAACTGCACTTCGGGCTTGTGAGCATTTTTATCCAGTTCTACCAATCGGAATGGAGGCGCCGATTCGGCAAATTTACCACCCGCAATAACGGGGAGCGTTGCATGCAGCGTGTTATAAAGATAACGGAGCGTGATATCCATCCATTCTTCTTCGTGAGTTGCAAGCGGAAGCGATTCTGCACCGAATTCTTCCTTGATGATGTTCTTCAGCTTTGCTGGAACATTTTTCTGCCATTTTTCAAATGGGGTATCGAGATCGCCAAAGTTTTCAAATTCAGATTTTTCCAACGTATTGTGCAACACGTTACCGATCTTTGCACCGCGGGGATATTTTTCTTCGGCTTGAGAGAGTTGCTCGGGTTCGCACAGTTCGGTGTCGGCAGCATTGCCTAAAACGACATCGGGGTCAATTTTCTTTTGTTCCTTTTTCGCCTCTTCCGAAGACACCTGAGGAGCGTCATCGGAATCGAACCGATGCAGTTCCTGAGTTTCAATTTCATTCTCTTCCGTTTTATTTTCTGAACCGGGCTTGGCAACGCGCGATGCAAGCGACGAGTACGAATACTGCAGAATCGCCTTGCCGGGAAGCGTTGACTGGAGGGTGGACATTTGATCAATAGCTGATTCTTTTGTACCTAGACTTATTTTACCATTAATCTCTCTCTGTTTTTTCAATATGTTATTAATCAAAACTTCCTTTAAATCATTTGGTTTAAAGTCTTCTACAGAGGGCAAAATTTCATAATACGGGATTCCCGTTTCACCAACGTATTTATCACGACAGGTGTTTTTGAAATTTTCAATAGAGTTCTGTAAAAATTGATACTCTGGATACTTTAAACAACCATTTTTGTCTACTTCAATCCATTTTTTATATTGAGGCAAAATCAAAACAGACGAGGCTCTTGTAAAATCTACATAGAACAAACGCTTCCATTCTTCTAGTTCTTCAGCCTTTCTTTTTGCTTTTGCAGAATCACCAAATCCAATATAAATGTTGTCTTTGTTATGGAACAACGACGGTTCAACAGGGTCCTGGTAATGATGCTTAAACCCTGCCGTCGAAATCACCACCGGGAACTCAAGACCCTTAGACGCATGGATTGTCATCAACTGAACAGCATCAAAATCCGATGCTTGCTCAACCAAATCTCCATTTTCGTCATCGGCGGATTCCTCATAGCGAGCAAGGCCATCTAAATGTCGAACTAAATCTTCTAAGGAGCACTTGTGGTTATACAAGTAATCTATCGCATAATTGCCAATCTGACGCAAGCGAGCCAGGCTCTGTAATCTGGAGACATCCATCAAACGTTTTTCAATTTCAGAATCCTTATACACCCGTTCCATCATTTCCGCATAACGATGCTTTAACGCAAGCATGCGCCATTCGTAGATTCTTATACGATACTTATTATCGGGCCTATCAAAAACATCACTTTCAATGTAACGAAGTTTGTCAAGCCCATCAACATCAAAATGGAAGAAATCTGTGATAAGAGCTTCGCTCAAAAGCCGACGGTTCCAATAAGAGAAGTCGGGGGCACACAATGCATTGAATATCGCCACCCACTCTTTACATTCGCGACTTTTAAAAAGAGAATTTTCCTTATAATGCGTATACGGAATGCCTGCACGACGCATTGCATCTTTGAAAAATTCCATTTCTGGGCGAGATTTTGCAAGAATTGCAAAGTCTTTAAAAGACACATTTTTCAATTTATCCGTATGCCCAGGCTTACCAAAATCTTTATCAAATACCTGGAGTTTCGTTTTTTCGCCTTCAAACGCGCACCAATTTACAATTTGCGTTACGACGTTTTCTGCGAAAGATTGAGGTTCGCATTTTTCATTTATCCAGATTGACGGGATAACTTCGCCTAAAACCTTGGGTGGTTCTTTTTGCAAATCTTCTGCTGGCGGCAAAGACGACTTGAATTCAATTTTTTGTCCAGTTCCTTCTGGCGCAGAAAAATATTCGCCACCAAAAAGAATATTGCACCCTTCAATAATTCCATTTGTAGATCTATAATTGTTTTCTAGCAGTCTACCTTCGCCAATTTTCGTGATTGCCTGTTGGTAAACATTAACATCGGCTCCTTGGAAACTATAGATTGATTGTTTCGGATCTCCCACAACAAAAATGGAATGATCTGCGGCTTCTTGGAAAACCGATTTGAATACATCCCACTGCAACTGGTTTGTATCCTGGAATTCATCGATAATGGCGAACAAATACTGCGCGCGGAGTTTTTCTTTCAGGGATGATCCAGCTGACATGACTTCCTTATGCACGGAAAGAATCATATCATTATAAGACTGTAGTTTCTTTTCTGCCTTATCCTTTTGCCAAGCCTCAAAGAGTTCTCGCGTCGCATTGATTAAGAACTCATAGTGTTTCGAAGTATTTTCGCAAAAATCCTTGATCTGCTTCTGGAGATCTTTTAATTCGTAAAGTCTTGCAAAAACATATTTCAAGGATTTGCCAAAAGCATCTTCTGGGACTTCTATTAATTTTTTACCAATTTTTCCTTGCGTAAAAGGGTTTGCACCCGTACTTTTCCAAGATTTTACGGCCTTTAGTAGATTCGGCAGCGAAAAAGGCTGCACATCTAGAACTCCTCTACTTTCAAATTCAGCCCTGTATGAATCCACTCCACTATGTTCCAAAACATCTAAACATTTTGCAAATGTTTTAAATTGGAGTAAATGTTCACTTTTTACTTCATCTTTCATCGTTTGAGCGACATCCAAACTGATTGAATCATCGGCCCACACGAATTCGCCTATATCCAATTTCACAATGTCCAGATTATCAGGTCCCTTGCCTTTATACATGTCAACTGATTTTTTTAATTTTTTCTTTAATCTGTTGACAAAAGTATTCGCATCCTCTTCAGCGCTCAAAAGAACCTGATATTCAGGATTTTGAGGCCACACATCACGCACAAACCGATCAATCAAATCTTCAATTTTAGAATCATCAACCACACCTACATCAAAGGGTCTACCCGCATCATACGCATATTCCTTCAATGTTTTTTGGCAGAAAGAATGTATCGTAAAAATAGCGGCGTTATCCACATCTTGATACGCCTTACGGAAATAGCCCAATTGTTCTTCGGTCAACCGGTCTTCACCATTATCAATCAAGCCCTTTTCTAAGACTTCATCAATTTTCTTGCGAATACGGTCTTTTAGTTCACCTGCCGCTTTTTCCGTGTAGGTGACGATTAGAATTTTCTTTAGCGGAGTTCCTTCGGATATAAGCCTTGCAACCATCAACTGAATGGTATAAGTTTTGCCCGTTCCAGCAGAAGCTTCAATAAAAAGGTTCTGATAAGGCTTTCTAAAATCTTTAAATTCAAACGCTTTCATATATCCTCTCTATTATGCCCTGGGCTTGTTACTAGGAGCCATTTCGGCCATTTTTTTAACAGACTGTTTCCATTCTTCCAAGAAGGTCTCTGCTTCAAAGCCAACATCCTGAACAGGATCAAATAAATCCTTCTTCTCAAAGTTCGCCCAAGGGCCGTTGATGAGTTGATCTCGAAATTCATAAATCAACCCCTTAGAATTTCTCGGGGGATTTTCTATTTCTTCCTTGAAACTATTAAGCATTTCATAAGGAACGGCCTTACCAAAGACCTTTCCTTTTTCACCGACAAACGCCATCCTATAAATGTCACATAGCATTTTGCGAGCATTTTCTGGCGTTGTCGAAACGGTCGCCTTCTTGGGTTTCTTAGCCTTTGAACAATAAAAATCAACCTTAATTGTTTTTTCTGCTTCGTCATCCTTTAAAGCAATCAAAGCCAAAGACTTGACATATGCAGACAACCAACGTTCACTACGAACAGAATCAGAGGTTGTGATTTCAATAAATTCATCAACCTTTTTAAGTTCCTTATTATTGCACCAGTCAAGAGAGCCCGTCAGTACCCAACGCACTCCATCCGTTTCAAACGAGAGATTTTGAATTTTCTCGCCATAGCTCCAATTTTCTTTTATAGAATTCACAAGATCCGGAGTTTTTTCTATTTGCTCCAAAAGCGATTTTCTTTCATTTTCCAAAAATTCCCATTGTTTTTTTTCATAGTTGCCATCTGGCATTTTCCCTATTCTTTTTAGATCACTCTTAACATCGCTCTCTTTTTCATCCTTCGAAAGAGCTTCTACAAGCATTTTTTTCAACACAATGCTTGAATCTAATGCATCAAAGCTTATTGGTTCAAATAATTCCTTTTCAACATTTTCTTCATCATCGCTTTTCAACATTTGATTCACTCGGAACTGGAATGGATCAAACAAGAATTTTGACAACTGCGAAAAGGACACTCGTTCAGGAGGCTTTGGAAGTTTGCCTTTTAAAGAAGAAGCTTCCGTTTTCACCGAGCAACCGTCCACTTCATTTAGCGGGCTCTCCCCAATCATTGCAGAATACGCTTCCTTATTCCGCAAACTCTTCTGCGTCCAAAGATCAGTATAATCTCGATTTTCATCAAGGGAAATCGTTTCTTCTTTCCACTTGAGCGATTTTCCGTTAGCGTCTTTTTCCGCAACGGCTTCAATAAACTTGCGCAAGTCGTTTACCACCGAAGACGGGTAAAGTTCAGCATCTTTCTTGATGTCTTTATTCACGTAGCTCAAATGGAAGCTTTCGCTTGTGCTCATGAGCTGGCAAAGGAAAGCGTAGCGGTTCTTCGCTATCGGAGAATCGTCGCCGGGCCATGGGTAGCAGGACTTACGCAGGTCAAGCGTATTGCGCTGCTTTGCACCGGGGAAACTTGCCGCATCGGCACCGATAAAGAACAGGTGCTTTACGGGAATTGTCCTGTTCGGTACGAACTTCATAAAGGTGACTCCGTTCACGAACAGGTTACCACAGCTATACTCCGTACCCTGTGCGGCAAGCAACAAACTCTGCTTGACGATGTTCATCGAAATTTTAGAAGCATTTGCGGAGAACTGGCAGTAAAGCTGTTCCAGCGCCTCGGCAACACGCTTGTGCACAATGTCTTCGCTCTTCAGGGACTTGGGCGTATTCTGCATTCCGATCCATTCATCCAAGAGCGCAGATAGCTCGCCCAATTGTTCGCGATCGATTTTCTTGCGGAAGTCGCTTTCCGTCTCGGATTTCTCGGATTCATCGCAGCCGAATTCTATCCAGCGTTCAAGGGATTCAATACATTCCACAAACCGGCAAAGCGAGGCCTTGTCCGAGCAGGCCATATCCGCGTAAGGTCTATATTCATTACCACCAAACGAGACATCGTCAGTCGTCATCTGCGCAAGGAGCAGACGCTTTACCACCTTGTCCCAGTCATCCTTCTTAACCAACTCATCCGCATCATTCTTCGTATCGCGTGTGCGGTAGGTATTCGTTTCGGCGACCCATTCCTGCCAGGCATCAATTTCTTCGTTTCTGATGCCGCGAGCAGTTTGTACCACGGGATTGCGAACCAATGCGAAAAAGTCCGGACGCGTAATGCTCTTCTGCGCGAGAATTGAGAATAGATTGCTTAGCGCATTTTCTGTAAGCGAAGCCTTGGCAGGTGAATCGACAATCGCAAAACGTACGTGCAAGAAGCCATTTTCATTCTTGGAATCTTTTACGGGAGTCTGGTCAAAAACCATGTTGATTGCCGTGCGGTATTCATCCAGGCAAGGCGACACCACAAGGACGTCTTCGACTCGTGCACCACCATTCAACAGTTCGCATATTCGAGTATGCAGATTTTCAATTTCGCGGATTTTTGTAGGTGCGGCAGTCACATCGAGAGATTTATCGGACAAATCGCCTTCAGTCACGTCACTCAGTTTTTGGCGATGAGCGATGGAATACTGAACCTTGTGCAAGAGAGTATCTTGCTCTATTTCGGCTTCCTGACCGGACTCATCGACATTTCCCTTAAAATCAAAATCGTAATCCGACGCTATACACCAAAGCTTGATGTTGTCACGACCCGAGCGGCCCCAACTAGCAAGCAAGTCGTTTTCCTGGTTCAACGAATCGGCACATTCGGGGATATCATCAATATCCGTTTCAAACTTTCCTGCGGTCAACTGGGCAGGATCACGCACCTGCATGCGTTCCTGAATTTGGTCGATATTTCCTGTTTCGGATTTCCAATTGCCTTTAGATACATTCCATCGGCGGCAAACAGAGTCTTTTTCAAGCTTTGTATCTTCCCAGAATTCCATACACGGGTTCTGAATGTAGGCATACACATCGTACTGGGCGGCAAACTTCTGCAAGATGACACGGTAGAATTGACCCATCCCCGAAAGCCCGAAAATAAACACCGGGAGAGGAGCACCATCACCACCCTTAGGCAATTTGTCCAAATTAAAATCGCCTTCGTTGCACGCCTTGAACAAATACGGAATTGTATTGTACTCCCTTTTTTCGCCTGTACGTCCGGCCTCTTTTTCAAAAACTTGCGTAAGCAGAGACTTGTTATTTGCTTGTGTATGGAATATGGCGGAATAAAGCTTGCGTTGCCATTTCTCGCGAAGTTCCAAAGACTCCTTGGTTTCGGTAAAGAAGAGTCCATCTTTTTCACTTACGTCCTGTTTCCACTTGTCCAGAAAGCCATCTTTTCCACCAACAAAACCCTTCGGTCGACTCGTTTCGTAGTCCAGGAACATTGAAGCCATTTTCGATGCAAAGTCGAAAAGATGGTTATAGTCAAGCTTGCCGTCTACTTCCAAGTAACGGGTCACTTCGTCGTCGCCTTCGCTGCAGAGAGTCTTGTAGTTGTTGTCCTTTTCCAAATACGCAAGGATGACGTTCGTGAGCATTTCTGCCGTCAATTTTTTCTTGGAATCATCTTTTCCCACCAGGATATCGAACAGGAACCTGTCAATGGTACTCTTGTTCAAGTTGGCGAGAACGCCCTTCTTTTTCATCCAGCGCAGGCGGAACCATTGTTCAAGTTTCGGGTCCGGGAATATCACGACCGGCGCATTGAACGGATCCTTCCATTCTTTAGAGACAGCTTCAATCATCTCGTCAGCGAGATGTTCCAGATTCAGGGCAAATTTCAAGTGTAGCATAGCAAGAATATAGTTACTCGTTAATCGTTTTTACATTTATTATCGTTCAAAAATGGCGTTTTGTCAAAAATTAGGTGTAAATCCCCTCTTGCGCGTAAAATGCAGGGGAATGTTTTTCGTAGAATTGTCCGCAATCTTTATGATGGCAAGTTCCGCCTTGTCGCAGTCTTCATCGCGGTGGGTGCGCGTGTAGGCGCGGTCAAGCAGCCACACGGCATCGGCCTCTTGCGTAACGCCAGGGACTTCGATAAAGTCGGACAGCTGGGGACGTTCCTGTTCGGCAGAGTTTTTTCGGCTTAGCGGGCAGAGAAGTAGAATCGAAATATGTAATTCCATGGCAAGATTTTTAAGCGTCCAGATCGCCATCCTTAGGGATTCTGTCCTGTTTACACTAGATCGAACTTTCAGCAAATGCAGGTAATCGATTATTAGAACATCCAGTACCTTAAGTTGTTTGTAAAGTCTCGCTTTTTGCGCAAGTTCAGTAAGACTCATATCAGCAGCGTCTTCTATTCGTAAATGCGAATGGATCATTTCACCCACCGCGGTCACAAGCATTTGGGTCTCGGTTTTATCAAGGGAATCCACGCGAATTTTACAGTAGTCCACATTCGCCCGCTGGCAAAGGAGTTGTTCGCCACGTTGCACACCGCTATTGTCTAGGTTGAAATAAACGACGCCCTTGCCGTCATCCAACGCTACGTTTTCCGCAACGTTCAGCGCAAACGTTTTCATTCCAATTCCCGGTCGCGCCGCAAGAACCGTCAACTCCCCTCGGCGAAAGCGACTTGACCAGTCCGCCTTTCCCTTGTAGAAGTTTTCCATTTCGGCCTGTAGTTTTTTCAGTTGCCCGATTTTTTGCGGCAGGAACTTTTCGAGGCATTTCTTTTGTTTCACAAAAATTTTGTGGATAGCCGATTCAAGAGAAAGGGGCTCCATCAGCAGAGCCGCACACTGTGCATCGCCAGACTGTTCGTCAAGTTGCTTTTGCGCATACTCGTCAAATTCATGCCAAATGCTGGGTTTCGGGAACCATTCCGCAATGCTCGTGAGCGCAAACTTATGCGTATCCTGCAACATTCCGCGTTTTTTCGCAGCGTTTTCTACGCCGTCTTTATCAAGAACCGCGACAATCGTCCGCATCGTTTCGTAAGCGTGGATAGTCCGCGTCATTTTGTCAAGCGCAACCGCCTTGGCAGTGGAATTTTCGTCAATGCCTTCAGCAGGCGGAAATTCTTTTTCTGCAGGGGCATACGCCGGATCGAAATCACCACAGTCGTCTTCAAAAACCAAATCTAACGAATCGCATAAATAGCCATGAAATTCGCGTACGTAATTGTAGTAGCGGAAGGCTACGGCCATTTCCTTTTCGGCCAGTGCCTCGAAACTGTCTGTCATCTTGTCTTCGAACATAAAGAGCTCCTTTTTTCCTATAAATATATTTTGCACATACGACAATTAGAGACGCATTCGATGCAGGAACTATTCGCCTTTGGGGATGTATGTGACTCGGTTCCGTTTCAGTTCCTTGATCCATTTGCTGTTGGCGTCATAGGCGGACTTGCCGCATAGCACCCACAGAACATCGATGGGGCGTTTGGTATTGAACTTTGGCGGTGGAGCGTAACCGTCGCTAAAGTAGATGAGGCCGTCATATTCAGGGTGTGCGCAGTAGTAGTCGGCGGCAGGCTGAAAACTTGTACCGCCGCGACCCATGACTTTCACCGTTTTGCATACTTTTTTTAACGGTTCTGGTTCGCCTTGAATTTTAGCATCGAACTGCAAAACATCCAATTTCTCAATGCCGTATTTGAAAAGTCGGTTAATCACCGAGAAAAAGAAGGATAGACTTTTGTCGGTCACGGAACCGCTCACATCAACTGCAATCAGCAAGTTCGTCGAAAGTTCGTAGCGGCTACCCATGGCATCAAAACCGAAACGACGATTCGGGCGCATACGCGTAAGGCGACGCTTACTTGAAATGACCGAAGTCTTGAACAGGCTCAACATTTTGCGGTAATCCATGTCGACTTTCAGGCTCGCCTTGATAATACTCTGCAATTTACCCGAAATGGAGCCCCACTTGTTACCCGCTTCGGCAACTTCGATAAATCCATTTATGTCACAACAGGACTCTTCATCTTCGTTCCAAAGTTCTGAAATCTGCGAATCTCGTACATCCTGCGCATTCGACTTTGTTTGAGCATCGCGAGAGACGCCGCCATTATTCTCGCCACCTTTGCCATCGGCGGCGCATTCTCCTAGCTCGCCGACGCAGCCTTCGCCAGCATCACCCTCACTATAAGAGTCATGCTCGCCCAAAGCCCCGCCCATCGGCACCGACATTTCCTTGAGCAGAGCGTAATACTCCTCGAAACACAGCCCGCTAGGCAAATCTAGCTCCGCGCCGTTCATTTGAGCCTTTACATCTCGCGACACCTCATATACATCAGCAATCGTGACATTGCTCGCTCGCGTCAGTAACGATTTCACAGCAAAAGGAGGCTGCCGCTGATACGGGTGCTTGAGCAAAATGCGCAACATCTCCACTTTCAGAAATTCCGTCAGCGCCGCATCCGTTACATTCGCCAAAATTTCGGGAACGAATTCAACCTTCCTGTTTCCTGTTCGCATTGGCACGGTCAGCGACTCATTCTCGCGGAATTCGTGACTGCAAAACACCGCAAACAACAGCGGTTCCGTCAGGAACCACCGTTCACCAATTTTTCTAATCCGCTCTATAACGCTCATATTGTAACCGATTATTCCATTTTTACATAATTCAAGTAGAGATTGCCGCGTCGCTACGCTCTAGAGTCGGTTCGGCATGCTCACCGACCTTAAATTGACTTGACAAACGCCGTAATTTTCTGGTACAATTCAGGACAATGCATAATCACAAATGACATCGTCGATGGATACAGCGAAGAGGAATATTGGCTTACAAAATGCGCCTGCGCCTCGCGGAACTTTTCACCCGAAAGGAATTCAAAATAAGCGGCAAAGTTTTTCGTGACCTTCGCGGCATCCTTTTCGTCATAGCCCTTCGTCTCAATAAAGCGGAAAATCGATTCGTTTACGGCGGCAAGCTCCGGCGTTATACACTTTTTAAGCGCTGTCTTCTGTTTCGCGAAATCGCCAAGCAGAATTTCCTTCGCGCTAGGCAAGTGTTTCTGATTAATTACCGCAAAGAACTTGGAAGCGGCAGGCATCCCGACAATGCCTGCAATCACCGTTTTCAGAAGCGGAGTCACCTCGTTCTTCTGCAGCACCTTCGACATGCGTTCCCATCCGCGGCGGTCGGGAGACTTTTCGAGTCCCTGGTCCTCGCGAGTAAAGGCGGCCCCGTCAAGCATTTCCGGGTTTTCAGAGATAAAATCGATTACGCGGCTATCCAATCCCGCCTTCGACGCCCACAGCAGCCATTCCTGCACGGTGGGCTTGAATTCGTAGATATTGAAGCGACTCACGAGAGCAGGATCCAAATCGGTCAGCTGGTATTCTTCGCCATCGTTCACCGCGCTAATCACACGCGAGCCTTCGGGCAACTTACGGCCCGCAAGCATACGGTTCAACGTCAAATCCATAATGGTCTGCAACACCTCGGGACGGGCGCGGTTCAGTTCATCCAAGAACAGCACCACAGGCTTGCCGTCGGTCGGAAACCAGTATGGCGGCATAAACAGAGTTTTTCCTGTCGTCTCGTCAAGTCGCGGAAGCCCAATCAGGTCGCCGGGATCGCTCATCTGCCCCAAAAACAGAATCACCACGCGTTCGCCGCGAGCCGTAAAGAACTTTTCCAGAATCTGCGATTTGCCGATTCCGTGTTTGCCCGTGAGCATAATGTTCTGCGATGCAGGAGTTGCAGCCAACAAACTTTCCAGTTCCCGCGCATTAATTTTTACCGACATAACCACCTCTAATTTTTCAAAAATTCCTTTGTCATCGAAATGTCCACGGGGAACGGCATCGTTTCAAGCATACGTTCAATGTTTTTGAGCATCTCGAGCATAATGGGGATTCGCTTTGCAAAATTTTTATCGTTCAGCGAAATTTCTACCATCCGTTTCTGGGCCAATTCGACCCGAAGCAAGAAATATTTTCCCCTATCCGCCAAATCCCATTCGTAACCCAATTGCGACATCATCTGGGCAACGCATGTTTTCAGGCTCAACCTCGCCATTTCCTTAAGCTTGGCGTTCTTCTCAAATTCGATTTTCTTCTTTTCGAGCGCAACAAGATGCGCAGGAAAATTGTTGACGAAATCCTCTATGTTTTTCATAGTCCGCGATAAGTCGCAGGTGTCGACCTGATGAGAGAAAGGGGCGACGCCATCGGTGTTAAAATGCACATAATACAGCGAAGACGCCAGAACAAATTCAACAGATGCCCCCGCATCTAGCGAAAAGACAATCCTGATTCCGCTTATTTTGTCGCCCGGCTGGACAATTTTCCCTTTCCCCGACCGCAATATATTGCAATTGCAATCTGGATGTCTCGTTTTCATGTCGTTATACATGCCAAGGACCTCCCCCTCGGAAGGCGCACACCCTCGCTCTCCGGGAACAAGAATCCCGCGCACCAGTTTTTCCCAGTACTTGCGGGCCTCCTGTTCAAAAGTTTGCTTTTTAAAAAACATACAGTCCTTCCTTTTTCACTCTATAATATAGCATTCACTTGCGACAAATAACGACGCAAACAGCATCGACGCTAAGAACGACAAATAATGTCATTTACTGCCTTTCCTGATACTCCCGCAGTTTCAATTCCGAAATCATCTTTTCCAGGCTGCAGAGTTCGTTCACCTTGCCGAAAACCCCCGAAGTAAAAGCCTGCGAGACCGCAGCTTCTTCGCTGTCGAGGGCATTCCGCACTTGCCGAACATAGTCACCAAAGGGTCTGCTCCGGATTCCGTGAATTTCGTTCTTGCAATGCGGACAAACGGCTCCGGCGACACTCATTCCCGTAAGCGGCGAACCACCGAAGGAGCGAATGTAGGCGGTATTCCCGCAACTGCAATCCACCTTGTACGTCGCCATATCCCAAATGCCGAGAAGCGCACCCAGCGTGATATTGACCGTAACAGGAACCCCCGCGGCACAGAATTTCCTTCGCATCGCAATCGGGCCGATGTAGGCACCTCCACCACGCAACGCATAATGCGCATCGATCTTTGCATACCGAGGCGTATTCATGATTTCGTCACGGTGTCGCATGATCAAGTCGAGATTGTCAAACAGCAACTTGCGCTTACGCTCGTCGCGTTCCTTGTTTATCTCAAAAATCTTTTGCGATTCCATATTGTCGAGGGATTCGTCTTCGCCCTCGATGTACGCCTTCGCATCCATACGCCTGCTAAACAGCGCAAAACCTTCCTGTATCTTTACAGCCATAATTAGACCTCCGTTTTTAAGCCTTTATTGCCTCTTCGAGTTCCTTCTGCCAAAATTCCTGCAGCAGAGTCTCGATATTGCAGACTTCACCGTCGCCCTTGAAATCACTCGCAATCTTCGGGTCTAGCCAATTACCCTCGGCAACCTTCTTCTGGTATTCCACTTCGGCAACGGTCCACTTGGCGATAAGATTCTTCACCACCATTTCGATATCCTCGTTCAGCTTTCCCGCCGCAAAGAAGTGGTACTTGCCGAAACTACGGTTCTTGACATGGATTTCCGCCTTGCACTTGGGGCATATCGCCGATGCGTTCGACCCGCCCGAAAGCGGGGACCCGACAAAGCGCCGAATAACAGCAGTCTCCCCGCACCGGCACGCGACGCGGAACTGGCCTGTTTCCCAGATTTTGAGCAAGGTACCCAGCTTGAGATTGAACGTGATAAGCGTCCCCGCGATGTTGATCCGCCTTGAGGTGCAGAGCCTGCCGACATAGCAGCCGCCGCCCTCCAGCAGGTAATGGGCATCAATGTTCGCATAGCGGGGCGTCGCGATGATTTCATCCTTATGCCTCATGATGAGGTCAAGGTTCTCGTAGAACAGGTTGTACTTGCGTTCGAACCGCTTTTCCTGGACATCGAGGAGTGCCTCCTGGTCCTTCTTTTCTTGTTTCTGGATTTCTCCGACAAGGAGCAAGCCTGCCTTCTGGCGCTTGCAGAACTGCGCAAACCCTTCTCTAATGATTTGGGACATAAAAATCTCCTTTTTTGCCTTTTTTACCACCATTTTGACGAAAAATGCCGCTTTTTACCACTTTTCGTCTCCTCTGGCGACCTTGTTTATGCATACATATCAATATGCGCATAAATATTATCGGAAGACAAGGAGATTTTGTAAAAGGATTGTCAAAAAAATTTTGACAATCCTATTCTATTTTGTGAAACAGCCGTTTTTTTGTAGGTTTTCGATAGATTACTTTTTGTACCACTTGGGGAGTTTGCCCAGTTTTTTCAATGCGGATTTTTCGAACATATCGTCCATCCACGTATCACTAGACACGTTCCACTTGCTTATATTGCCGCTAAATTTGGATCTGAAGAACATACTTCTCATATCCTTGACTTTGGACACGTTCCACTTGCTAATGTCCCCGTCAAATTGAGAATCCATGAACATGTGTATCATTCTCGTCACGTTGGAAACATTCCACTTACTGATGTTGCCATTGAATTTAGAATTCTCGAACATGGCATACATGTCCTCGACTTTAGATACATTCCACTTGCTGATGTCGCCGTTGAATTTTGCGCTGTAGAACATATAAGGCATTTTTGTTACGTTGGACACGTTCCATTCGCTGATATCACCCTTGAATTCCGATTGGGCGAACATGCCAGTCATATCCGTTACCTTGGATACATTCCATTTACTGATATCACCCTTGAATCGTGACCCCCTGAACATGCGATACATGTTGGTCACATTAGATACGTCCCACTTACTGATGTCACCATTAAAGGAATCTAAAATTCTGCTATCATTCCTTCTGTCATTAGCAGCAAACAATTCTGACATATCAGTCACCTTAGAAACATCAATGTCGTTCAGATCGCAATCATAGCCTCTGGACTTAATTCGCGATTTGATTAGACTTTGCAGATGTTGTTTGTCCTTGGCAACAGTCATTTTTTGGGGTGCAGAAGCGACTTTATCCTTTGCAGGACTCTTAGAACTTGAGGAAGCCGTTTTTGTCTTTTTCTTTTTGCTACTCGGCTTACCAAAGCTGTAAGCAGAATTTTTAAACATATCTGTTGTCATGACCCTAGGATGCAAAGTCCAATTGCTAATGTCATGATTAAATTGAGAATTCTGGAACATCCCCTTCATGAACAATACATTAGACACATCCCATTCGCTGATATCGCCATTGAATTGAGAGCCACTAAACATGTACGCCATATCTTTAACTTTTGAAACGTTCCATTTGCTGATGTCACCATTAAAAGCTCCTGAAAGTCGCATTTCATCGAACAAGGTTGACATATCTTTCACTTGGGACACATCAATAAAATTCAGATCACATTCAAAGCCATATTTTTTTATAGCCTCTTCAACGAGAACCCTGAGATGATCCCCATTTTGAGCAACGACCTTTGCGGGAGCCTTGCGTGTTCTTTTCGCATTAGCACTTTTAGCAGTAGCTTTAAGCGCTTTGGTTAGCGCACTTTTTGGCACTGTTACAACCTTTGGCATTTTGGCTTTCTTTTCCATGGGAACTTTCTCCTATATATATTCACCTCTAAAAAAACATCATTTTTGAGAAAAAATCACAAGAAAGCACGTTTTGGGGAATAATATCCGCATGTACATAGAGCGGTTACTCTAGAAACATTGCCATATAGTACGGCAGTGTAACCATCAACTTCACGGCAGATCGATATGATTCTATTTACTTCTTTTCCAGCATCGCAATAATGCTGTGATACGCCAGCGAACATTCGATCTGCATAATGGTGGTAATCTTGTTGCCAGCATCTTTTGAAGACGCACCACAATGGAACAATTTTTCGCCAGCCAGCCCATAATCCAAGAAAATGTAGCGGTCGTGGAATTTGCCATTTGTCTCGTTTATGACTAGTTTCACATCGGGACGCACCGCAAGAAAATCCTTCCGCATCTGTTCCGTCAGCGTTTCAAAACCGCGTCCATCGCTGAAAATCTTTACGGAAACATCCTTGGCAATTTCACGCAACAGGTCCAGCGTCTTTACACCCACATAGTCATCAATAATCATAATGGACTTCTTCGCCATGCCGTAAATCTGCGTATACGCGATATCCGCTTCCAACTTACGGCCATTCAGAATCAAAAAATGCTTGTAAGTCGATGGATCAATGAAATTGTCCATGACCGTCTGGAGATCCGCATTCATCTTGCTGAATTCACCCCGCATCTCATGAACTTCGCCAGAAAGCGCCTTGACATCCGAGGATACAGCGGAGATATCCCTTGTGTTTTGGGCAGTCGCCAAAGAAAGACCAACTAACTCGTTAGAACCAAGAAGATTTCTGTTTGATGCGAGAAAATGCCGCATTTCAACAAAAGCATCCATAATCTGAAGAGAAACACGAACTGCAGTTTCACTTCGAAGAACTGAAGCCAACATAGCGCCCCCTTGTTCTGCAAACGCAAAAGGCAACTTCTTGATATGTAGTCCGCGCTTATTACCGCTTTCGTTTAAAGTCACAATTTGTGACTTTAAAGAATCTGGCATTTCGTCACGATTTAGCTGAAAACAATTCCTTTCAGGAAATCGTTCCAAATTCCTTTTTACCGCCTGGTTCAGGACCTTCGTTTCTACCCCATAGAGCATTGCCAAATCGCGATCAAGCATAACCTGCTTACCGCGGATAATATATATCCGTGACTTGAGCAGATTTTCGTCTATCAGGGGAAAATCAGACTTCGCCGAAGCAGAAACTTCGCTAACAGCAGCCTTTTCGGCGGTCGCAACAACTTTTTTCATCATTCAAGCAAGCAATGGAAAATAACTCGTACCCCACACCATGGAAAGTTTCCTTACAAGACAAAAAGTATTACTTGTTTAATGCAAAAAGCGACTGGTCCGGCATAAATTATTTTGGACTCAAGCCCGACATTGTCGTACGCTCTAGTGACCGCACCGTAATACTTGATACGAAATGGAAATCCCTAGATTCCAACAAGCCAAATTACGGGATATCCCAATCGGATATGTACCAGATGTATGGATACGCGCATGAATACCATACACCGGAAATATTCCTCCTATATCCATTAAATGCCGAAATGAAAAACCGGGGCGCAATAGAATTTTACGGTTCCAATAGAAACCTGATTGACGGCAAACAAATTCACATTAAGGTTTTCTTTGTGGATTTGGAAACAATTCTTTCAAAATCAACTATGGTTCAGCCCAATTGGCTTAACCAGCTGGTTAAAAAAATTAACGCCTTTACTTAGTTGAAATTTTAAAAACGACAAATAAAATTATTCGCCGTAGTTATCCAGCAGGTATTTCGCATAGTCCTTAAGACTATTACGTAAAGAGACGGGCTTTATGACGCGGGCGGAATCCGTAAAAGAAACAATCCAGTTGAACAGGAGTTGATTCACTTCGGCTTTCAATTTCACCGTAACTTTTCCGTTCTTCGGCTTGCCAATTTTCATAGAACGGTTAAACGGGTTTTCTTCGAGATAGAGAATTGTCCGACTTTTGAACTCAATCTCTATATCTTCAAGTTTCGGTTCCTGACTCCCCATAAATGCAGCTCCGGACACCACCTGCCTGCGGAGCTTGTCAAGAACCTTTGGATCTTCGACAAACGGTTCTTTCGAAAGCTTGACGTTCTTGATTCGGCGGAACTTGAGCGTATAGGTATCGCCGTCCTGCCGTTGACAGCCTACATAAAGGTCGTCTTCGTAGATGATGATCATTAGCGGAATTCGAACCGATTGTCTTTCGCCTTCTTCCGTTTTGTAGGTCACATCGATTTTACGATGTTCGTGAATGGCCTGCAAAATAATCCGGATTTTTTCGCTGGAGTCTTCTTCAAAATCCGGAGGAGCACCCATAAAAAGAATTTTGGTATTCAACGCTTTGCCGAGTATTTGGAGCGATTTTTGCTCGCTGTGCGGCAAGCTCTTTTCAATGCGCTCTAAGAGTTGCGAAACGATTTCGCTAGTGGCCGGATAGATATTCGCGATGCGTTTCAGGAACACGAAATGCAACATCGTATTTTCGAAGTTCGGGAACAGCAATCTTTCTGCATTGTGAAGCGCCGAGGTATAGTATGCCGTGCGCCCCACCGTTTCTACGGCGATGTAGCGTCCGCCATCCATCTCCGAGAGGAAACGCATATCACGTTGAACATTGCGACGTTCGCCTTCGGGAATCTCAAACGATGTCATCAAGTCGCTAACAGTAAATTTCTTGTCGGGGCTTGAAATCACCTTCGCAAAGAGTTGCACCGTCCTTTCGCCACGAGTCATATCTGCCATATTTTCTCCTGGATTTGTTTTCCACTAAATATATATAAAATATGACAAATAGCGTCGTATAGTCTTATTTATTCTTTTATTTAAACTTTTCTCCATTCCTCAACAAAATCCACTTTCTGAACCACTCCGGTTCATTTTCGACATTGTCCACAAGCGTCTTGACTTTACGTTTCCCTAAACGGGCATCAAGTACCGCCAGTAATCGAATGAAATAGTTGTCATTGTTAATGGCCTGATCGATAGAAAGTTCGGTCAGATATTCATGAATATAGCCCATTGCGCGAGTTTCCCAAAAACCTCCTGCGACTAATCCCGTTTCACGGATAATCTCATTATCGCTTTTTTCTTCAAAACAGTAAACTCCGTCACGAAAAAATTGCCGATAAAACTGCGGATTCGTGCAAAACCAAGCTTCACCATCAACGACAATGGACAGAACATGCATTTCAGTCCACCAATCGTGTTTTTCCTTGCACCCTTTTGTTCGGTAAACATCGTAATGGTAGCTTACGCGCCCCTTTAGTCCCTCTGCAAGCCTGCTTTCCAAGATTTGTCTTGTTTTACTCCACATAATCTACCCCCTAAAGAGAAATATCATAGTTGAGATAAAAACACCTCAAGTCCATATTCACGATATCGCTGTAAGAATAGAGACTATGGTGCAGATTATCCATCAAATGGCACAGGAACTTCGTCATTCCGTTTTTTACGAAATAGTCGTATTTCAGCCATTTTCCCCATGCTTTGAAAACGCAGTTCTCGTTATCGCGCGGATTTTCCGGTTCTTGCCCATCGCCAAAGGTAAACCAATCGAGCGCACGCATATCCGCATAATCTTGCAGCAAACCGCAGAGCCAGTCGTATTTCTGTTCGTGTTCATCGTCGTCGATGTACATCGCATCGTAATTGATCTCGCCAGTAACCTGGTAATCCTTGTAAACATCGAATCCCTGCGAAATGAGGCCGTCCAGATTCCGCTTGATTTCGACGAACTTCTGGTACATTTCGTATTCCAGCTTGCGGATGTGCTGATCGAGCCGAATCAACTTGTCTAGGTTTTCTTCGGTCCAGACAAATTTCGAGTTCAGCTTTCTATAACGATCAAACAGGAATTCCTTATTCACTTCTGCATAGCGCATTTTATATGCATAATAAGGCTCAATCGTATCCTTGTCATCTTTTAGGTCGCAATACCGCTTCATCCTCTCGACTTTTTCCAAGCCGCCCTCAACGCCCTTGTAGAAATCCTCAAGAACCTTCCAGTCGGTATGCCTAGCAATCATATACATATTACGATTCATCGCGGCTCCTTGTTAAGTGCCGAATGTAAATATATACACGCTATGCGACAGCTACTGACGCATATTATAGGTTTAAACAATCCGCGTCATTTCCGCGATATCGAGGCATTGATAAAGCGTATTTTGGCAATTACCTTCATAATGGCAGTGATAATGGCCGTAAAACCACAAGGTCGGATTGACTATTTGCAAAACATAATCCAGATACTTGCGAGATTCGACAATTTTTAGCCATGTTTCATCTCGCACATAACCGGCCCGCACAAGGGGCGGTTCAAAAGAAAGCGGGGCCTCGTGCGACACGACAATATCAACGCTTTCGGGAAATAAGGTCCTTGAGTTTGTCGAAGGGGCCGAATCAGTCGAAGGCGCCTCATCCGGCCACCAGACACGTTTGGAAGAGCCGAACTTGATTAAGGAATCGTTTATCATTCGTCGCGACTTTCGACTCAGCGGGTCAACCATGTCAATATCGGCAGAAACTGCCCCACCGACGGGGTAAATTCTCTTGCCGCACAATTCAATTATGCAGTAATCCGGCAGAAAATGCAACCGTTCAAAATCGTGCTTACCATCGAAAAATGCAGGATCGTCGTGATTGCCACGAATCGTGTATATGCAAATGTCATTTTTTTCTAGAGCCGCACGCACTTTGCCATAGGCGACATCCATCGATTTCGGGCGACCGAAACCCGCACCGAAATCACCGACAACCAGGATATCAACGCACGATATCCCACGATTCACCGCTTTCCGGACAAACCCAGATATTTCGCCGTGAATGTCCCCGCATATCCATAGTTGTCGTTCGTTGCGCATAATCACCCCATTAGGTTCACCACGACCTTCACCATCATTTCCATGTCTTCGGGACGGCTCTCCGCAATCATCAGCGTCATAGTCACGAGTGTCGCATCGGCGATTCGCTTGGAACCGTCATCCTTGTACAAGATGCCATTATTCAGCAAAAACCACAAAAAGAGCGTCGCCGCAATGCGCTTGTTACCATCACTGAATGAATGATTCTTCGTAACGAGGTAAAGGAGCATCGCAGCCTTCTGCTCAACGCTCGGGTAAAGCTCCACACCGCCAAAGGTCTGGTAAATCTGCCCGATACTGCTCTTGAAGGATTCGTCCTTCTCGTGCCCGAACAATTCGCTACCACCGAACTTTTCCTTGAGTCCCTGAATTGCCGCCATTGCATTCTCATAAGTCGCATGGAACTTTTCTGCGGCCGTACTTTTTCGAAGCACAAGTCTCTGGTGGTCGTAATCATCAAGCGTATCGAGCGCAAAGGCGTAATCCGTCACCACATAAACCAGCGACTGCGTATCTTTATCAAATTTTTCGTTCTGCATATAGTTTCCTTTTTTAGGCATTTTTCTGAGCCGCGTTAGGTTCAATTCCAAGTTCTTCCATAATCTTCTGGGCAATCTGCGAAATCATGTACTTGCCCATATTATTGTACCCTGCCCAAGTATCTATGCAGGTCATTTTCTGCAAGTCCACGTCTTTAAAGTTCAGAGGCATTCCCAATGGGCTAAAAGCTCGCTGCAAAATTTCGACCAGCGGAATATTATCCATAAACGACCCAGAAGGCTCTCGCTGCTCGACATCAAAACCGACACCCAGTTTGTATGCTTCTTGAGAACCCGCATCCTTGACGATTACAGATTCCTGATTGAATGCCTTGGCAAGTTTCTGCACATTTTTGAAAAAATCCGGCTTACAGCCCGTGTTGATAAAGACATAGCAATTATCACCTATCGCTACGGCATAGCGCAACTTGAGGGCCACAGCATATAGTTTGCGGTCCCAATCCTGCCGGTACGTCTGCGGTACAAAGCCGGAATTTTTGTATTCCCCGCTTTCTGTATACTCCCGAATTTTGCTATAGACACCATAGCCCATAGCCTCGATACGGTCAGGGAATTTGCAAACCACCGCACATTCGAACTGCTCAAAATATCTTGCGATTTTTTCTACAATAGAATAGTCCAATTCGTGCCTATATCTCATATCGGTTCCTTGTCTGCCGATAATATACATAGGCTATGCGACAATTACTGACTCATAAAATCAGTCTCATTCCAGCATATCAATCATCGCATGGTAAATTTCCGTGCATTCTACCTGCATAATGGTGGTAATTTTATTGCCGGCATCCTTGGAAGAAGCGCCGCAGTGGAACAATTTTTCACCCTTTGAACCATAATCCAGAAAAATATAGCGGTCGTGAAATATTCCGTTCGTCGTTTTCATTTTTAGCGAAACATCGGGCCGCGCCTTCAAAAAATCCTTCTGCATCTGTTCCGTCAGCGTCTCAAAACCGCGCCCATCGCTGTAAATCGTTACAGAAACGTTCTTGGCAATTTCACGCAACAAATCTAGTGTTTTGACCCCCACATAATCGTCAATGATCAAGATGGACTTCTTCGCCATGCCATAAATCTGCGTGTACGCGATATCAGCTTCCAGCTTGCGACCATTCAGAATCAAGAAATGCTTGTAAGTCGACGGATCGATGAAATTATCCATGACCTTCTGCAAATCCGCATTCATCTTGCTGAATTCGCCCCGCATCTCATGAACTTCTCCAGAAAGGATCTTGACGTCCGTCGATACAGCGGCAACATCCCTTGTGTTTTGGGCTGTTTGCAACGCCAGCGGAGTGACTTCTGAACCACTGAGCAGCAAGCCCTCCGAAACGGCATAATCTTTCAGCCGTTTGAAAAGACGGATGAGCGCCATACTTTGTTGTATCGCCAAATCACCTTTCAACACAGTCATAAGCATATAAATGCCTTGTTCTGTAAAAGCAAAGGGGGCATACTTGATATTAGATCCGCGAGAGCCTTTGTTCAAGGTCAAAAATGGGGATGCGGACGAATAGTTGGACACAACTTGAGGACGCATCATGTACTTTACTGAAGAACAAATCGCCAAGGCGTTGGAAAAATTCCATGATTTAAAGTCAGCGACAAAGGTTGTAAGAGAACTCGGTTATCCATCGACAAAACAGTTGTACAAGTGGATAAAGAGGGAAGGCCAACCACGTCAGGAAAGAAAAAAGCATCATAAGATCATAAACACCCCAGAGCATCCGGCACATGCCCCTCTCATGATTAAGCTCGAGGCCATCCACAGATGCTACGAAATGGGCGAACCGATGATTTCTGTCGCCAAGGATATTGGATATACGTACGCAAGTATCTATTATTGGTATCAGAGCTATAAAAAGTACGGACTTATGGGACTGCAGAACAAACCAAGACCAACGAAGCGGAAGCAGGCGAAAGAAAAGGATCTTTCTTCTGAAGACGCGAAGGCGCTGAACGAGAAAATCCGAAGTCTCCAGCTGGAAGTTGACATACTGAAGGAGACGCTGAACATAATAAAAAAAGACCCAGGCGTTGACCTGTCTGCCCTTCGGAACAGGGAAAAAACACAGCTCGTCAACGCCTTACGCAACCGCTACGAATTAAGGGATATCCTGCTCGCGCTGGGAATGTCTCGAAGCGTCTATTATTACAACGTAAAGCATCTGGACGACCGCAACAACAAGGATCGTCAGTTGCTCAAGGAACTTGTCCCCATATTCGACGAGTCCAACAAGACCTACGGCTACAGGCGAATCCACAGCGAACTTTCAAGGATCGGAAGGACTGTTTCCGAGAAGGTTGTCAGACGCGCAATGAAACTCGGCAACCTCGTTGTCTACAAGCCCAAGAAGCTGAAGTACAGTTCGTACAAGGGCGAGATTACGCCCGCCGTTCCCAATATCCTCAACCGTAATTTTCACGCCGACGCCCCCAATCAAAAATGGCTGACAGACATAACGGAGTTCCCGCTGCACGACGGCAAGGTGTACCTATCGCCAATTATCGACTGCTTCGACGGGGCGCCTGTGTGCTGGACAATCGGGGAGTCCCCTGACGCGACTCTAGTCGACGAGATGCTGGACAAGGCCGTCGCGACACTCCATGAGGGCGAAGCCCCGATTATCCATACGGACAGAGGGAGTCATTACAGATGGCCCGGATGGATCGAGAGGATGAAAAAGTACGGACTGACACGATCCATGTCAAGGAAGGGCTACACTCCCGACAATGCAGCCTGCGAGGGCTTTTTCGGTATACTCAAGAACGAGTTCTTCTACAGCAGAAATTGGAGAAAAGTCGACAAGGAAGAGTTCAAGGCCGAGCTTGAAAAATATCTAGAATGGTTTTGCTCGAAACGGATAAAGGTCGGGCTCAACGGAATGAGCCCAGCGGATTACCGGAAACTATATTTGGACAAGCAATCTGTCTAAATTATTGTCCGCATCCCCAATTTTGACCTTGAAACGCCGTTGTTTTCTAATCCCGTGTTCAAGGTGCAAAATTTGCACCTTGAAAGTTCTTCGATTTCTTTATTAGATAATTGGAATCGGAAATCATCCGCAAAACGCTCAATATTATTTTTGACCTGCTGATTGAACGCCTTGGTACTATACCCGTAAATCTCCGCCAAATCGGCGTCAAGCATAACCTTAACACCTCGAATCGTATATATTCGAGACTTGAGCAGACTCTCGTCTATCAGGGAAAATTCAGACTTCGCCGAAGCGGAAACTTCACTAACCACAGCCATTCCAGCGGCAGCAACTACTTTTTTCATCATTCACTCCTTTGCGGAACAAGCAAAAAATCCGCAAATACACATTTCCGCCACCAAAGATACACAAATGTTCACCATTCGTCAAGAGATAAACGCAAAAATTCGCCCAAATTCATCATTTTGTCAAAAATATATGCTATTTTGATATTGACATAGCCCCGTACCGAATTGTTCGGAGCGACCAGAATTTTTGAGATTACAAATTCCACGCCTTTTTAATGAGGATACCCAAATATGCTGACGCCGAGAGAACAACAACAGGCAGCAAAGAAATTCGCTAACGATTGGAAAGATAAAGGCAAGGAAATTGGCGAAAGTCAAAAGTTTTGGTGTGACCTTCTCTGTCATGTTTTTGGAATCCAAGATTTTGCTAATTACATAGATTTTGAAATCAATGTACAACTAGACCATTCTTCTCGTGCTGACGGATATATTTCCGCTACGAGAGTCCTTATAGAACAGAAAAGCGTTGACAAAGATTTGAAAGAGCCCATCAAGCAATCGGATGGTTCGCTTCTAGACCCATTCTCACAAGCAAAGCGCTACGCTATGGAGTTGGGATTTTCCAAATATCCACGATGGATCATTACCTGCAATTTCAAGTCATTCCTAATCTATGATATGGAAAATCCTCATAAAGATCCCGAAGAAATCTTATTGAAGAACCTTGAAAAAGAATATTACCGATTGTCATTCCTTGTAAACGACAAGAATATACATTTGCAAAAAGAATTTGAAGTATCTGTAAAAGCGGGCGACATCATCGGGGAATTGTACAACTTGATAAAAGCCCAGTATCGCGATGCAGATAATCCAAGCCCCGCGACATTGAGAAGCCTAAATATGCTATGTGTCCGCATAGTCTTTTGCCTTTATGCCGAGGACGCGGGAGTATTCGGGAGTAAATCTAGTTTCGGGGATTATCTATCTAATTGCGACGCATCCGATTTACGGGATGCCTTGTTGCAACTATTTAAGGTATTAGATCAAAGACCTGAACATCGTGACGTGTATATGAAACCTGTTCTTGCAGCATTTCCTTATGTAAATGGAGGATTATTTACAGAAGAAGATACAACCATACCGCAACTAACGGATGAAATCAAGAACTTACTTGTCAAGCAGGCTTCTAATGATTTTGATTGGTCGGAAATCAGCCCGACAATTTTTGGAGCAATCTTTGAAAGCACCTTGAACCCTGTTACAAGACGTGAAGGGGGAATGCACTACACTAGCATTGAAAACATCCATAAAGTCATAGACCCCTTATTTTTAAACGACTTGCTACTTGAATTTGAAGACATCAAGAAGATTAGGAGTAAGACCGAACAAACAAATGCTATTATCGCATTTCAAAAGAAATTAGGTTCTCTTAAATTTCTTGACCCAGCTAGTGGCAGTGGCAATTTCTTGACGGAAACATATCTGTGTCTTCGCCGTCTAGAAAATGAATGTTTGAAAATACGTTTTAATAACAAAATAATGCTTGATGTATTTGATGATGCGATTTATGTAAGCATTAACCAATTTTATGGTATAGAGATTAATGACTTTGCAGTAGTGGTTGCAAAGACCGCTTTGTGGATTGCGGAACATCAAATGTTGAAAGAAACCGCAAATATCATACAAAAAGATTTGAACTTTTTGCCTTTAAAAAGTTATGCAAATATTGTAGAAGCGAATGCATTGACTTTTGATTGGGAAACTGTTGTTCCTAAAAGCGAGTTAAATTACATTGTAGGTAATCCTCCTTTTGTAGGGGCAATGAAAATGAATAAAGTTCAACACGAAGAAATATCAAAGATATTTCCCGAATGCGAAAAGTCGGGTGAGATTGACTACGTTGCAGGGTGGTACGTGAAAGCATCTCACTACATACAAGGAAGCCAGATCGAGTGTGCCCTAGTATCTACAAATTCTATTTGCCAAGGGCAACAGGTGGCTTTGATTTGGAAGCCCCTATTTGAGAAATATAAGGTTGAATTTAATTATGCATATAGGACGTTTAGATGGGATAGCGAAGCAAATATAAAGGCTAAAGTTCACTGCATTATCATTGGTTTTTGCTGTTTCCATAAGAATAAGCAGAAAATCATTTATCGTATAAATAAACCAGAAATATATGCAAAGAATATCAATGGCTATTTAACAGAACTTGACAATGTTTTCATCGTTTCCAATACGGAACCAATTTCAAATATGCCAAAGATGCATATGGGAGTCATGCCTCGTGATGGCGGAAATTTGATTCTATCACAAGAAGAATATCAAGAATATATCAAAAAAGAACCTTTAGGGAAAAAATGGATTCGAGCATACACAATGGGGGAAGAATTTATAAACAATATTCCACGTTATTGCTTTTGGCTAGTGGATGCAGACCCTAAAGAAATGCAGAAGTGTCCATTATTGTTAAAACGAATAGAATGTGTACGATCTTCTAGATTAGGCAGCAAAGCTTTAGACACACAAAAGAAAGCTGACACGCCACATTTATTTGCTCAAAGAGCGCAACCTACTCAAAACTTCCTTGCTTTTCCAAAAGTTTCTTCAGGACAAAGAAAATACATACCTATAGGTTTTTTAACTCCCGATATAATTGTTGGGGATAAAGTGTTTGTTGTAGAAAACGCAACCCTTTATCACTTTGGCGTTTTGACTTCTTGCGTTCACAATGCTTGGATGAGAGCCGTTGCAGGGCGATTGAAAAGTGATTATAGTTATTCCAACACAATCGTATACAACAACTTCCCATGGTGTAGCCCTACAGCCAAACAGAAAGAAAAGATTGAGCAAACAGCCCAAGCAATACTAGACGCTAGGCAAAAGTATGCTGATAGTTCTTTGGCAGATATGTATGGTGAGAATATGTATCTATATACAGACTTGCTAGAAGCTCATCGAGCTAATGACAAGGCTGTTATGCAAGCTTATGGGTTCAAAGAGACAATGAGCGAAATGGATGTAGTTACAAAATTGCTGCAAATGTACGAGAAGTCGGCAAGTAAAACGAAGTAGCAGGAGGCTTTTTCCTAATCTACTCAAACTTCTGAACGGAATAGCCTTCACGGAATCAGGCATTGTGTAGTAGGAATTATGAGTAAATCAGGTTCCATTAGGAGAACCGGCTTTTCTTTCGCGACCACCTGCAGCACGGTCATGGATTTCGGAACTTAGCCACAAATCAAGAACTCATTATGTCCTAAAAAAGCCTCCTATAATCCGGCATGGGCAAGTTGAGAGGCTGCATACGGCCTTCGTCAATGCCTTCAACTTCATTGTTGAAGGCCCAGACGGCAGCTTGCCATACATTGTGAACACCGTCGCAACAGTTATCTTTCGGCGATTTTAGGAACTCGCACAAGATTTCTTTTTCGCGGTCATCCAGGACCCAGATGGACTTGTTGTACGAAGCACCCAATTCATATTTCGGCTCCAAGAAGGAGATTCGCGCACACTTGGTCGCAAGCCCGGGGCGCCAATGATTGTATAGCACGAAGTATGATTTCTTTTTCGGACCCATATCAACGTACGCACGGATATTGAGATTAAGTTCCCTGCTCCATCCCGCCCCACATGAGACCATGTTAAATTCCTTGATCTGCAACTTGCCATCGGGCGAATAGACATTTATCTTGCGCTCGGACAGGTAATCCAAATCGTTATTCAGCGGAAGAAACTGAATGGAATAGCAATAGACGGGGCAATAGAAATCGCCGTTTTTCACAAAATCCTTCAGTTGCTTCTTGGCTTCGCGCAACGTCGTCCAGATTCCAAGATCGTGCTGGACCTTTTCGCCATCAACGCCATTCGGAAGAATCGTCGCCACTAATTGATAAACGCTTGTCATGTGCATAAAGCCTCACTATACCCTATATATGAATCTTCGTATAAATATGAAAATCTTCTAATTTCATGCGCATGGCGTCTTCGAGGGAGTAACTGCCATCGGCAAAGAACTTATGCATTGCAAAGCAGATATATTCGTCCTTGAATTCAGGTAGGTCAAGCCCTTCGATGTTCCAGCTCAGTTCCTCATGCCAGGCGTTCAATTCCCTGTAATCATCGGGCTCCTTGCCGGGGGCATCATTTAAATCAACTTCAAAACGGTTCGTCTTGTCATAGGAATCGTAAAGACCGGAAACTTCTCCTTCCCAATTTTCTTCTGACTCGTATACGATATACGTCTCGATACAGAAAGTCTTGTAATACGACTTGCCCTGCGCCATGAGAGCCATCATATCCTTATACATGTTGAAGGCGACTTTTGCACATTCGTCCTGCAGTTCATGGAGACGTCTGTTAATTTGCAACAGCTTGTCGATATTTTCCTTACTGTGTTCAAAGCGGGCATTGGCAATAACCTTCCGCGCCAAGAGTTGCAAGTCCTGATGGTGTTCATCTTCAAACTCGCATTTCTTTCGTTCCTTGAGCCAGCCTCTTTCCTCAATCAGGAGTTTCATTATACTATCAATGTATTCTTGACTTCTGCGTTCTTCGTATTTCATAGTTACCTCCCCTACAGCCCCATGGTTCTTCCTTCGCGGCCGTCCTTGTAGGCGATTTCGGACTTGAGGGCATTCAAGATGGCATCGGCGGTGAGTTCGCTTTCATCGTAGAAGCGGAGCGTGCTATAGGCGGCATTGAAGTCGCCGGGGGCGAGCATGCGCATATTCCTTGCGGCATCGGGGCAGGCCACCGAAGGGAAAAATCCGCGCCAAAGCGATTCGATTCCTTCGGGCTTAAGGTAGCCGAACTTTACCTTGAGTGCAAAGCGGCGGCGAGAGGCCATGTCGAGCGTGCCGTCAAAGTTGGTCGCAGCGATAAAGATTCCCTTGAAGTTCTCCATCTGCGTAAGCATCTCGTTCACCTGGGTCACTTCCCAGCTGTGGTTTGCACCGCTACGGTCGCGAATCAGGCTGTCGGCTTCGTCGAGGAATAATATCGCCTTCGATTCTTCGGCGTCCTTGAACATTTTGCGGATATTCTTTTCGGTGTCGCCTACGTAACAGTTCAACAGATCGCTCGCCTTTTTGACAACGAGCTTGCGGTTGAGCGTTCGCGCAAGGTGTTTTGCGAATTCGGTCTTGCCGGTACCCGGCGGCCCGTAAAGGAGCATATTCAGGCTATCGGGGCGGTCACCTTCCTTCATCTGTTTCCAGCGTACGTCAAAGGCGTTCATCGTCTTCAAAATCCTGGGCATGTCAGCATCGGTGTTGATTGCATCGAGCAAGTAACGCGGTGCGCGACTTTCCTTGTCACGGTTCACGTATTCCAATTCCAACTTCAGAAGTTCCGCCTGCGCCTCGGCAATGGTACGCACACTCTGCACGGGGTCAATGTCGCAACCCGCCATGACAAGGCGCTTCGTGCCCGCCACGGCCTGCGTAATGCCTCCCGCTGTAATCGGCAATTCTGCCGAAAGCTGCCTAATGGTATTTTGCGACAGAAGTGACTTGGCGTCCTGTTCGCGCACCACCGATTTCCACACCTGCAAACGCTTTTCGGCATCGGGGCGTTCAAAATGAATGGAATAGTCGAAGCGGCGCAAGGTGCTTTTTTCAATATTCTCCACCATGTTCGAAATCCAGATGACGGGCACCTTGATCTGTTCCAGGAAAAAGTTGAGCGCACCCTTTTCGCAGTTGTTCAGAATGATGTCAGATTCGTCAACAAGCAAAATAGCCTTCTGGTTCTTGTACTTGGTGGCCGCAAAAAGGATACTCCCCATGCGTTCCTGCAACGACTCATTTTCAAGATTATTCCTGTGAATTCCCTTAGTGCTAATATTGGTGAGCACCAGGGGGCGGTGCAGCTTACTGGCAATGGACTTGGCAAGTTCCGTCTTGCCGGTTCCTTCAACGCCGTAAAAGAACAGGTTGAGTCCTTGCCCCTTTTGGGCGTACTTGAGCATATTATAGGCAATCTGAATTTTCGGATTGTCGCGGCAAAGCGTCTTGTACGGAACCGAATCACCTTCGTAAACCTGAAAATAGAGCGAATCGAGGTCGTCTCCCGACTGCCCGTCCAAAAAACGATCGACACGCATCGTTGTATCCAGGTGCTCATCGAGCAGGCCCATCTGCTTAAGGGGACCCCGGCAAGAAATTGCCTTTTCAAATTCGAGGTCTGGAAACAGCAACGGAAAAATATCAGACGGCGACGGATCGCTAAACCGATTGTCGGACTTGAAAGCCCGCAACAGGCATTCACACTGCGACTTGTTAAAGAAAATCCACGAGAACATAAGGACTTCCATTTCGGTGTCGTTCAGGCAGAAGCTACGCTGCATAATATTCAGGCGCCTAAAGTAATCGTCATGGAAGTTCGGATTATTGAACATAATCGTAACGAGTTCGTCTATTACGCTATCGTAAAAAACCTTTTGAGAGCTCTTGTCGAAAATACCCTCGCCATTCAGATAATTTTCAACATAGCCGCTGACTTCGGAGCCCGAACAACCACGATCCATAAGGTACTTAAAGCGGTTTATGGCCTTGCGGCGGCGCTGGTAGGCAATGGATTTATTCTCGTCATCTGTATCGATCCGCTTGCCGATATACTTGTCGTTGGATTCCCTGATAAACGCCATTCGCTCGCTTGGCGACATCGCGTCTTCTTCGTCATTGATTTTTGTAAAATGCGCCGAAAGCGCGTTGAAGATTCTTGCCACGCTCTCCTTAGGGAAAATCCGGATGCAGTCATCGGGATCGGGGTAGCACTCGGAATAGCGAATTACACGAATCCAGTATTCGTAGGTCTTGAGCAGGATAAAGTTGAGGGAGGCCCTGGCATCTTTATTGAACTGCAGCAGGGAATTTGCGACATTCTTGAAGTAATCCGGTCTCATTTACGCCTCCTTTTTTTGCGAATTTCTTTTTGCGTGTTTCGCTATGAAATCGCCATTATATATCGAATTTTTAATTCATATTGTCTAAAAGTTCGATAAAAATATAGAAGGTAAATACGACAAATAATGTCGCAAGACTGTTTCAAAAATATAGATAGCTATTTTTAGGCGGAACCGAGCCGCCGTTTGGCGCTATTCGTTTTTTTCGAATTCGAGAATGTCGGCCTGCAGGGTGACATCGTCCGGGAAATACCCCTGGGCGGTGCGCAGCAGGCGCAAGGCCTCGTCGTCGCGTTTCTGGGCATGGGCGTCGTAGGCCATATTCTTGTAGCCGAATACGGCTTCGGCGTTACCCTGCTTGGCGGCGAGTTCGTAAGCGGATTCGGCGCGGTCGAGGAACTTGGCGTCGTAGGCCAAATTTCCGAGGAAGATGGCAGCATCGCTAAAATCGGATTTGATTTGCACCAAATTGTTGAGCACATCCATCGCGACAAAGGGCTTGTTATCTTCGGCGAGAACGTCTGCGAGTTTGTACATCGTGGGTGCATCATCGGGACGCACACCCAGAGCCTCGCGATAAGCGGCAGCGCTTTCTTCGTACTGCTTATTCAAGCGATAAACATCACCCAGGTAAACCAGGAAGTCGATTTCTTCGGGATGGGCGGCATAGCCTTCGCGAATGACGGCAACGGCGCGTTCAAAATCGTTGAGCGAGATGTTCGCTTCGGAAAGCTGATACACGATGCTGATATCATCTTTGTCAAGCTGGTAGGCCTTTTCGATGGCACGCAGGGCGCCGACCGCGTCGCCGGTTTTACTGTAGGCTTCGCCTAAGTAAAGCCAACCGGAAACATTTTCCGGTTCCAGTTTCAACGCACGGTGATACGCCGCCACGCATTCCGGATACTGCTTGAGCCGAAAATAGACGCTCGCCATGTTAAAGAGCGCGGGCGAAAAAGCTCCATTAGAAAAGTCGATTGCCTTGCGATAAGTGGCGGCGGCTTCGGGTAATTTTTCTAACTGGTAGTAACTATTGGCGATGTTGAAACTGGTGGCGACGGGGTCGGCGCCGCGAGATTCCGCCTTGCGGTAAAGCGTGATCGCCTGCTTGAATTTTCCGTCGCGGTAAAGGGCGTTCGCACGTTCCATCAAGTCGTAAGAAGACTGTGCAGCGAAGGAGGATGCGGCAAGGAAAAGCAAAACAGACGAGAGACGAAAGACGAGAGACGAGAGAGATGCAATACAAGAATCTCCCATCAAACCATTGTACTTACTTATCATTCCTTTCATCATCATTTTTAAACTCTTTGCGCAAAGCGCCATTATAATTCTTTCGTCTCTAGTCTGTAGGACCGTAGGTCCGTTCTCTCGTCTAAATCAGTCCCTAAATTTCACTTCGAACGGTTGTTCCATTCCGCAAAAGGGCACCGCCTTGCCCGCCTTTTCGGCCGGAGTAAACGTCATGCGAGAAAGGGCTTCTCGACCCGCCTGCGCAAGGCCAGAACCTGCAGGAGATTCTTCAAGCACCTTGATGTCGTAGGCCTTACCGCTTACGTCCACGCAAAAGCTCAGGCGGAGCGTCGCATCGATTTCGCTATCGCGAATCTTGGGAGGTACCTGGAAATTCGCCATGCTACGGCTTTCGGGTTTCTTGTCGACATCGCCCTTTTCCGTCGAAAGAGCACCGCCACGGAAATCGGCCACCAGGTCGCGGCTTACGGCAGCGCCGCCGTTACCCGAAGCGGCACCCAAATTCATCGCAAAACGCGGGCCCGCCTTGGGTGAACGGGAATTTGACTTCATGCGATTGGGCTTGCGGGCAGGCTTTTTCTTTTCGACCTTTTTCTCGACTTCGTCCACCTTCTTGATCGCGACTTCGGTCTTGGTGTATTTCTTTTCATGGAACACCTTGCCCGTCAGGAACAAGTTCGCCATCGTCACCGAGAACACGAGAAGCATACTTGCGAGAACCGCTGCAAGCAAAATGCTAAAACGCTTCACTAATTTCTTCAAAAACTTCAACATTACAAAGCCCTAGATCCTTCGACTTCGCCCGATTCTATCGCTTCGCTCTAGAATGACAGGCTACGCTCAGGATGACACTTCCATTTTTCATTCTTCATAACTCACGGCCCTTCGGCAGGCTCAGGGACCTTAATAAGGTTAACGAGCTAGCGAAGCTCTGGATCCCCTAACCACTAATCACTAACCACTGTCTACTAATTCTACTCCGCTTGCGCTGCGATGGAGACCTTTTTTACTCCGGCCAAGTTGCACATGTCAATCACCTGCACCAGCACCCCCGTTTCCGCTTCCTTGTCCGCAATCACGACCGCTTCACGGTCCGGGGCCTTCGCAAGCGACTGTTTCAAGATATCCTGCAGACTCGCCAAATCCACCTGGCGTTCGTTCATGTGAATCGTGCCTTCGCGCGTAATGGCAATCAGCAGGTTTTCCTTTTCGAGCTGGCTTGCAGACTGTGCCTGCGGCTTAGTCACGTCCACACCCGTTTCGCGCGTGAACGAAGACGTCACCACAAAGAAAATGAGCAAGATGAACACGATATCCATCAGCGGGCCCATTTCGATGCCCATGTCTTTCTGCTTTTTTCTCGGCAAATTGAATTCCATAACTAGCCTTCAGCCTTTTTCTACAAAATAATTCTCTATTACAGTCGCGCCGAGTTCCATCTTCTGGCGCAAAATTTCAACACGTTCATCCAGGCGCTGTTTCAGAAGCGTGAGCGGGAATGCGACAAGCAAACCACTCTGCGTCGAAATCAGCGCTTCGGAAATGCCATCGGCCATGAGCACCGGGTTCTGGTTTCCATAAAGCGTAATCACTTCAAAGGTCGAGACCATGCCCGTCACGGTTCCAAGGAGCCCCAGGAGCGGTGCCGCCGAGGCCATCACCGACACAATGTGGTTTCCCTGCTCCATGTAGCGCACCGTTTTCATCATGCGCACTTGCATGTAGTCGCGGAAACCTTCGGGATTTTCATTCGCCACCTTAATCGCATAGCTCAGCTCGCGGCCCAAAAGTCCGCCACGCTTGCGGAGTCTGCGCAGGGCCTTTTCGACACTCGGGGGTTCCGCATTCTTTTCATATTCTTCGTTACCGCCGTTCAAGTCAAGGCGCATACGCTTGATGACCCTGTGAATGTCGGCGCGGAAGAAATCACTCCCGATACGGAACCAGCTCGAAAACAGGAAGTAGAATCCGATAACGCCCGCCAAGAGAATCGGGAGCATGACCACACCGCCCGCCTGGTAGGTGTTCTGCAAGGACTCCAGGAATATGTAATGCGTGTTGCTCATAAAATTCAACTAGAGATTGCTTCGCTACGCTCGCAATGACATTTAACGTGTCGTTCGCAACGATTTTTCATATCCGCTCGCAATGACGTTTAATCCTTCTTCCCGAAGATTCGGTTCAAAAGCGAGGTGCTCTGCACATACATTTCGCTCGTGACCTTTTCAATCTTTTCGCTCAAGAGGCCGTGCAAAATCATCACCGGAATGGCAATCACCAAGCCCGTTTCCGTCGTCACCAGGGCTTCGGAAATGCCGCCAGCCAAGACGCGGGCATCGTTCGTGCCGACTTCGGTAATCACGGTAAACAACGTAATGATACCGGTCACCGTACCGAGCAAGCCAAGCAGCGGGGCAATCGTCCCCATGGCAGCCAACAGGCCCATGCGGCGTTCCAATTTCGGCTGTTCTCGCAACATTGCCTCTTGCAGCGAACGTTCAGCATCTTCACGCTTGTCGCGGGCGCGGTTCAGCACGGCAAATAGCACCAGCGAAAGGCTCGTTTCCTTTTTCAGGCAAAGGTTTGCGGCATCTTCGTAACGGGATTCCTTGACAAGCGCATTCAGCTTTTTGAGGAAGCGGCGACCCAGATGTCCGCGGAAAGAGAGCACCAAGAAGCGTTCCAAGCAAAGGAGCAAGGCAAAGATTGCCACCAGCATGAGCGGGTACATCACAATACCGCCCTTCTTGAAGAATTCCTTGAACTGTTCAGTCACCGTGAGTTCCTTGGTGTCGGTAATCGCATTCTTTATCGCCTTGTTCTGGAGCACGTCCAGCGGAATCACGACTGTCGCAGCACCTTCGGCATTCCCGGCCTGCACCACAGCCTGCTTTACGTTACCGGCCATTTCGGGCGGGAGCGTAGCGTTCCATTCGAAAACCTTGCCCTGCAAGGCGCCAGAACGGAGCAACGCCTGCACATCGCCATTATCCTGTGCGACTTCGCCAAGAAACACGGTACCCAGACGCAAGCGGTTCACCTTCACATCGGGGCGACTCCCCACTTGCGAAACTTCGCGACCGTAAGACTGCGTATACGTCAGTTCGTGGCGAATCAGCAAGTCATCCATAAAGCCCTGCACGGCGCCGATGGTATTCGGGACCTTCTTGTCCGCTTCGGCGGCAGCCTGCCTAAGCCTAATCAGGCGACCGTTCATACCGACCGGGTAATCGCCCATGACATCGCCAAGCGTCTTGTCGACAGAAAGCTTCACCTGCGTATTCAAGGCATCGTATGCGGATTCTTCGGACTGAGCCTTTTCTTCGGCTTCTTCGGTCAGACTCTTACTCGCCGCAACCTCTTCGCTCACGCGGCCCAAATCCGTAGATAGCTTGGAATAGCGGGCGTCGAGTTCGCGCGAGGCCGTCTGGTGTTCTTCGGTCAGCTGCGACTCGGCATAACGCTTGCGCCAGTGTTCGGCTTCGAGCTTTTCAAGCGAATCGGCCTTCTGCAGACGAATACGGGTAAGCGCATCCACTTCGCGCTGCAAGTTACGAACTTCTTCCAGCTGCAGGGAATCCTTGATTCGCGCCTGGTCTTCGGCAGAGGCCTTCTTTTCGCCCGAACCCGACCACGGCCACGCAAAAGCAGATGTCACCGAAAGGAAAAAGATTGTTGCAAATAATGCGACTCTGGATCCCGTCAGTCGCGAAGCTCCTTCCAGGATGACATTCCCCTTCGACCCTTCGGCCCCTCGACAAGCTCGGGGACCTTGATAAGGGTTGTGAACTTGCCAAAGCACGCTCTCGTCTCTCGTCTCTCGTCTTTCGTCTAACATTATCTTTCACCCCCCACCACAGAAAGGCTTACGGGCAGCTTCACGACCTGAGGCGGCTTTTTCGCCTGCTTCACGTCGAGCGCGAGCTTTACCGCAGCACGTTCTTCCAAATTCAAATCTTCGTTCCATTCGTAGACGATCTTGCCATCTACCATCTTGCGCACGAGCGTTCCGAAAACGGTGCCATTGTCGTCGCTGTAAACCATCCACTGGTTACCGATGCGTAGAATCGCAGCATTAATGAGTTCGCCGTCTTTACGGGTCAGCGGACTGTTGATAATCGCCACCTCGTCGCCGAACTTGGTTTCTTCGGCTACAAGCGACTTGAGGCGAGAAAAGGCTTCTTCTTCGCTGGCGTTACCGCTTTCGATATCGCGGGTGAGCGATTTGACGCGGTCTAGCCTGCTTTCGCGTTCCCAGGGAAGCGTCTGCGCGACTTGCGCCTCTAAACGCTTGCTAATGCCAACGAGTTCCGCACGCAACGCCTTGCGCTTTGCAGCCACGTTGTCACTCTTGTTTTTTGCACGGGCCTGTTTGTTACGTTCCGTCTGCAAACTAGCGGCCACGTTCCTGATTTTTGCGTTCAGGGTATCGATTTCGTTGCGACGGCGTTCCGTATCGGCCTTGTAGCGGGCCTGCAACGTCTTGTAGCGGGAATCATCCGCCTTGAGCATCGAATCGGTCGAGGCAATCTGGCGGTTCAGTTTCTGAATCTCGGAATTCAGCTTGTCTTTTTCGAGTTTCAGATCGCGAATTTCGGCTTCACGGTCGGCAAACGCAGCCCCCGAAAACAGGAGCACCACAAGCACAAAAGGCGCAAAGGACGATATTTTCAAATGTTTCATAGCTTTCCACAATAAGTTGGACATCGAAATTTACATATTTAAAACACCCGTTCTCCCACAAAGTGTCACCCGAAAGGCCCATTTTTCTCTTTTTTTTAACATTCCTCCCAAAGCACACCTGGAGAACAGTTTATTCCGCGCGACATTATTTTAATATTGACATAACATAAAAAATGTCTATATTTATTTTTACAAAAAACAGAGGTGTTTTATGAAAAGTTTGATTTCAAAACGGATCGTTTCGGCCGGCGCCATCGCCACTCTCGCACTTCTCGCCGCCTGCGGTGACGACTCCAGCAGTTCCGCCACCCCCGACGATCAGAACAGCTCCAGTTCCGAAGAAATTTCCAGTTCTTCCGCCAAGGAATCCTCTAGCAAGGACAAGAGCAGCTCCAGTGTCGCGAAAAGTTCCGACTCCAAGATCGAAAGCTCTTCCGAAAGCGCCGAAAGCAAGGAGATGATTTCTTGCTACATGTATATTGTTGACGCAGATGACGCCGACGACATCGAAGAATCCTGCATGGAAACTCCCGTTGACAATCCCAAGGCCGATTCGTTGAAGATCATGTGCAAAGAGCTTAAAAGTATGTTCACGGAAACCGCTGCCAGCAAGGCTGAACTCGGCAAGGGATGCCCCGCACAAAAGCCCAAACCGCTCTACTCCTGCAATACGGAAGACTACCTGGGCGACAATAAAAACGTACCGGAAAACGTAACTTACCATTATTACACTTTGGATAGCGACAGGTCCAAGCTGGTCGTCAAGGGCGACAAGCTCTCCACATGCGAAAACCTCATCGACTTCGAAAATACCGAAGACGAGGAAGAAGAAACGGAAATAGTATCCTGCTACATCTACTTCACCGATAGCGAAACCAGCGAAGCCGAAGAATTCTGTGTAGAATCCGTCACGAGCGATACCTACGCCGAGTCCATCGAATCCTTGTGCGACGACGCCAAGGAAGCCCTCAGCGAAGAAGACGATGCCAAGGTCATATTCGGCAAGGGATGCCACGAAATAAAATCGGAACCTCTCTACAGCTGCTTCGCAGGGGAATACGTTAGCGAAGGTGGCAACGACGAAGAACATGTTCTAGTCTATAACTACTACACCCTCAATAGCGAAAAGGCAAGCTTGGTAGTCGAAGGCGACAAGGATGCCACCTGCGCAAACCTCCTCGAAAGCGAACTCAGTGACGACGAAGAAGAAGAGGAAGCCTCCCTCCCCGAACAGGACCCCAACGGTTCCGAAGGTGAAGAATAACTTCGGCGAAAAAGCCCTATTACACGGAAGGCCCTTAGCGGGGCCTTTTATTATATTTAGGCAGAAGAAAAACTAAGAAGGTAGCTTATGAATTTCACAAAGAAATCGCAGAACCGGATTCCGAACTCCAGAATGACTTCATCTTGGAAGGGAGCCACCGTAGCCCTGTCACTTGCCATGGCCCTCGCGGCCTGCAGCAACGACACCCTGGACGTGTCTTCGGCAGTGACTTCAGGAACAAGTTCCAACAAAGAAATCATCACGGAACGCACGGCTCCGGCCTTCCTGAAAAAAGGGGACAAGATCGCCCTCATTTCGCCCTCTTATACCACACCCGATTCCACCGTCAAGGCAACCGCCGATGTCATCAAGAAATGGGGTTTTACCCCCGTCATCGGGAAAAACGTAGACAAGCTTGACGCGGGCAAGTATGCGGGCACCGTCGAGGAACGCGCCGCCGACTTTACCAACGCACTCAAGGATACAAGTATCAAGGCCATTCTCTGCAACCGCGGCGGTTATGGCACCATCCAGCTGGTGGACCTCGTCGAACCTAAGCTTATCAAGGAAAATCCCAAGTGGGTCATCGGCTACAGCGACATCACGACGCTGCACGCCATGCAGACTGAAGCGGGCGTCATGAGCATTCACGGCACCATGAGCTCAAGCATCGCAAAGACCGGCGGCAAAGATGAAAACAGTACGCTCCTGCGCGACCTGCTCAAGGGCGAAGTTCCTACATACAAGGTTCCCAAGCATAAGTACAACCAGAACGGAAAAGCCGAAGGCATTCTCGTAGGCGGCAACATGTCGACCTTCGTCCCGCTTATCGGAACTTCCGACATAGACGTTTTCCAGAACGACGGCATTATCCTCTTCATGGAAGAAATCGGCGAAAACCTGCGCAACATCGACCGCATGTTCCATTCGATTGAACTGCACGGTGTCATGGAGAACGTGAAGGGCGTTATCCTCGGCGAATTCGTCGATTCCGGCACCGACCTCGACTACGAAAGCACCGAGGCCATGCTCTCCCAGTACCTCGAGAAATACGACATTCCCGTCATGTGCGGTTTCCCGGCTGGCCACGACGACGTGAACCTTCCGCTCGTGATGGGCGCAAAGGTCAAAATGAATGTTTCCAGCAAGGGCGCCACGCTCGCCTTCGACATCGACGGGAAAAAGAAAGAAGTCGAAACAAGCAAGCTAACGTCACAGACAAAGTCTTCCAAGGCGCTTCTCAAGATGCTTTCGGGCAAGACGTTTGCCGTCGAAGAATAAAGCAGAAACGCAAGCCATAACCGTATAAAAAAATCCGCATTGACATCATCGTCATGCGGATTTTTATTTTAAATCGACAAGAAATTTCGATTAGCGCTTAAATGGATTTCTGCTAGAAACTTGCCAAGGCAACACCTCGACGTAAATGTAACAAAACATCGTGCAGGTGCAATTTTTCAACAGGCGTTATTTTTCAATTACCGGCAAGACGCCTCGCCGTCGTCAAGTTCACACCAGTTCGAGCATATCGGATAATAAAACTCGTTTTCAGAGTCCATTCCAACATACGCCGGCTGACTGCAGACTTCTTCAATTTCGCGATGGATGATGCTTGACTTCTGTTCTTCCAGATAGTAACGGCTCACCAAGGCAGAACGACATTGAGCATAGCTTTCCAAGTCCCAGTCACGGTCGGCGCACCATATCCACAGGTATTCCTTGCAGTTGTTCTTTTCGGAGTCTTCCAGACATTCCTTTTCGAGTTCGGAACAGTCCGCGATATGGTTACTTTCAAAGTTGCTCGCGACACAGTAGCGCTTGAGTCCATCGGCATACGCTTCGGCCTTGTCTTCGGCATTGACCGTATCGGGCAGGAAAAGCGACCACTTCGTAGTATCGAGCATCATCGCCGCCTTTACATGCGAAGGATAGCACGCCTTGACGCCCCTGTTGATATAATAGGAAGAATCCCTATAACCTTCGTATGCATACGCATTCGCTCCAAGCAAGCCACTGGAACGATAATCACCGGAGAGAAGCGAATTTCCCGCACAGACGGCATCCTCGTAAAGCCTGCAGCCCCTAGAATCCCAGCTATCCGCAAAATCACCCGACTTGTTTTCGCAATTGTGAATCGCAATATGGTCCAGTGCGACGCCATCACCGACTACATCCAGGAAAAGAGAGGTTTTCGACGTTCCGAAAAATACGCCCATGCCGTTTTCAATATTCGATTCCGGCACAATTCGCGAATCGCTCACCGACTCTTTCACCTTCCCTTCGTAATCTACATACGCGTGGTCGGTTGTATACAAATTCACATAAACCCGACCCAAGGGCAGCATCATGTTCATCAAGTAAAGCGTATCCAAGCTATTGAACCCTGCAATCCTGCGGTTTTCCGTAAAGCCGAAATTCTGTTCACTTTCAAGCGGGTCATGCATTGCAATTCCCCGATACCCCGCAGAATCCGCTTCGGTCATTCCACTGAACATTTCGTTGATGGTCGTATTGACAGATTCCTCGTTTTCGATGCCATAATACAGCACCGACACGACACCGCCCACCGTCTTGTCGTAATCAAGGGCGCATTTCACGAACTCCATATCCATCGGATATTCGAGGAACTTGAAGCGATATTCATTGTACTTGTTGGCTTTATGCCACTCATAGCCGCCATCTTGCAAAGGGACATTCAGCCCCTTGACTTCCACCGGGTTCGGAATCGTCGCCACGGCCTGGTAGCGGGATTCCACCTTGTGCCCTGCGCTGTCCCATTCGAAATAGGCGTCCAGCTTATAGGATTCACCAACAATTCCCGCGTAGCCGCTTTTAGAGAAACAGTTCGCTCCAGAAAGCACAAGGGTCGTATCCACCTCTTCTCGCCGATAGCTGAAACGCCCCTTCAGCGTGACATGGGCGCTATCGTAAAACGCAAAGCTTTCTGCAGAAGCCTCGTCCAGCTCGTAGACCTTCGAAAAGCAGATTTCAGGGTCAGAAAAATCGGACACGTAGCCGTAAGTGTAAATTCCCGTGTAGATTTCGCGTTCCTCGGGGAAATATTCCCACGGGCCGTTAAAGTCACAGGCCGAAATCGAAAGGCCAAGGACCGCAAGAAACGAGAATTTAAGCAACTTTTTCATTTTACCCTGCAAATTTACATAATTAAAACACCCGAACTCCGCGAAAGTGTCACCACTATTTCATTTTTAGAGCGGGATCGGAGAATCTTAAATACGCAAAGGGAACATTGAAGGCGACTTAGGCAAAGCTGATTCCGAACGACTTGGGAATCACGATTTCCCTATAGACATTCATCAAGTAGTCATCAGTCATTCCAGAAACGTAGTCGGCGACAACGCGCAGTTTCGACGTGGACTCCTTATATTCATTGCTCATCGAATCGAACCAGTGATTAATCGTAGTGACATTTCTACCAGAACCGAGTTCCCCGAGACATTCCTCCAGGACCGCCCGGAACATCGCCTTGATTTTTTCGTCCTGCGAGGACTTTTTCGGATTATGGTAGATGTTCTCGTAATTCCACTTTTTCAGTCGGTCGAGCGCCTCGAAAACAGCTGGCGAAAAAGAAAGTGAATCCTTGTCGATGCTGTTGCTGACAAGGTCCGTAATGAGCGTATTGACAATCTCCTTATTTGTACCGCCAAGAACTTCCGTAATTTCCTTAGGGAGGTCATCGCGCTTCACCAGTTTCAATATAATGGCATCCTCGATGTCGCGGCCAACGTAGGCGATTACGTCCGAAATCCTCATGACGCAACCTTCTAACGTCATCGGGACCATGTCCTTTGATTTAAAGGTTCCGCCTAGGCTTTCGCGGTATTCCGTCAGCAATTTTTCGGGAGTCTTGTTCCGATCGCAGCCATATTCATTTTTCAGAATTTCGCCGTTGTGACAGATGATTCCGTCGAGCACCTGTGCGGTAAGGTTCAGCCCCTTGCCGTACGCTTCGAGGTCGTGGAACAGCCTAAAGCTTTGAACGTTGTGTTCAAAAACGCCTTCGCCCTGCTCCTGCAAAAATCCCGAAATAATCCGTTCACCGTCATGTCCAAAAGGAGTGTGGCCAACATCGTGCCCCAACGAAATCGCCTCGATCAAGTCCTCGTTCAAGTTCAAGAAACGCCCGATGGTTCGCGCAATTTTGGAAACCAGCTGCACATGCAACACGCGGTGCGTGATGTGGTCATTTTCGACAAGGTAAAACACCTGCGTCTTGTCGATGTAACGGCTGTAGCAATAGGAATGGATAATCCTATCCGAATCATGAAAAAAGCTCGGGCGGATATCGTCTTCTGCATTTCGAAGCCAAATCGCATCCGAAGACTTGCAGGCATAAGGGGCAAGCATCCGCTCCCTATCCTTCTGGCGAGATTCAATCTGATTCTTGACGGCAGCATTCCATTCCATAAGGCGACTCCACTAAACAACTTTATATTGGCAAAATATAATTTAACTTACGAATAAAGACCGCAGCGGCTAGGCTACGGTCTTTAGATGTTTATGGATCCCCTCCCGCGCTTCGCTTGGTCGAGGATGACTCGTAATGTAAAGGCCCTTCGCTTCAACTTCGCCCTGCACAGGCCCTTCGGCAGGCTCAGGGACCTACAAGGTTAGCGAGCTTGCGAAGCGTGAGCTTGTCGAACCACAGTGCAGGCAGGGACCTTACCAGATTTTCACGCGGTCTTCCGGCTTCACGTAAAGTTCGTCTCCCGGTTCTACACCGAATAGCGTGTACCAGTCATCTATAAGGCGCGAAATACCATTCACGCGGACATGGTCGGCTGCATGTTCATCTATTTTATGATATTCTAAAAGAGTCTCTTCGTCGGCATCGGATTGCCAAAGGTTGGCGAGCCCCAAGAAAAACTCACGCTGCCGATGACGTAGTTCCTCGTCCGTAAGGCCATCGGCTTCCAACTTATCGTTCCACACCTGCCAGGCGAGATTGAATCCTCCCAAATCGGCAATATTTTCATCCAATGTTTTCTCTCCGTCCGTTTTTACACCGGGCAAAACTTCCAGGTCACTATAGAGATCAACCATCTGTTTCTTGCGTTCTTCAAATTTTTTTTCGTCTTCAGCAGTCCACCAATTTGATTTTGTTCCGGTTTTATCATAAGTTGCCCCAAATCCATCAAAGCCATGCGTCATTTCATGACCGAACACGCAAAGCGTTACATAGCGCATCACATCGTCATTATCTTTAGGGAAGAGCTCGCTACGAATAAAGGCGGGGAAAATGAAAATTTGATTGAGTTCAGCTAGATACATGGCATTTACATTATCAATGCCTATCCCTGCAAAACTATTCATCACAGACTCCCAGCCATAGTCTTTTGTTTTTTTACCCGCCAGGACCGTTCGCACATATTCATCAACCTGTCGACTATACTGTACAAAATCTTCAACAGGTGTTTTTCCGGTCAACTTAAAGTTGGCATTAAACATCTTTTCAGGAGCACAGACATTGAACTTCATGGCCTGTAATTTTTCTATTGCCTTCTGTTTCGTTGCCGTGCCGAGCCAATCAAGATTATTGATGCGATCCGTCATTTTTTCCCGCAACAGTTCTAGCATCTGATATGCACCATCAATATCGGCATCCTTGCAAAGAGCCGATGCTTGATAATCAAGGAATGTCGAAGGTAGGAGTTCATTCATATTCTCATAAATTTCTTCTGCAATTTTTTCCGTTTTAAACACAACCTGTCCAAGTCGATAAAGGGTATAGAACACCATGTAGTTATGCCAAGTCATAGCATCATACTTACCCAACATATCAAATACCTTTTCCACTTCAGGTAGGTAATAGGTCTGATTGTCAACATGGAAAGCCTTTTTAAATGCAGTTTCTAGATTTTTGCCACCAGCCGTCAATCCGCTACGAATGGTTAAGTTAGATGCAAGAAGAAGGGATGAATTTTTGACAATACGACTTTTACCTTTAAAAGATGGAACGGGATCCGACCAATCTTTCTGAAGCTCATGCAACTCAGTTTCAATATTCGCTATCGCCTTGATGGAAGACTTCATCTCCGAAGACGACACGTCATAGCCCCATTGCAAGAATGTCTCCATCACTTCCATCTTTATTCCTTCCATCGTCATAATTTCGAACGCATCTGAAGAAACAGCACTAACGCCAGGAATAAGCACATACTTCAGCGTTCCATTGATGTTGGTGATTTCATGACCGAAAATCGAGTTGAATTTCAAATCGGCGAGTTTTCCCGCATCATAAATCACATCTTCCATAGTGATGTCAGGATCATCATTTAGTAAAGACAACACATCGTTCACTGCGGCAGTTTCATCATCTGGAGACGGAGTCGGCCCTGCAATCAACTTCAAAATGTGTCCTGTTCCAGAAGATTTAGCACTGGACATGCCGTCATGCAAATCTTCTTTGATACTCATTTGGACATAGTCCATAAGTCCATCATCACTTTGAGAATGCTTTTTCAGCCACCTGCCGAGGGCGTATTTCCAAAAGGAATCGCCGGGCTTGACAGAACGGTCCATCCATTCGTCATGTAGAAATTTTTCGCCACTTAATTCTTCAGCGGCATCAAAAGATTCAGCCGAGGAACCATCAACATTGCTACAAGAAGTGAATACCGCTGTTCCCCAAACAAGAGAAACGGTCAACAGCCATCGGGTTATTTTTTTCATGATTGATTTTCCTTCTTAGATCTTAAACGTGACAAATATAAAAAAGACCGCAGCGGTTAGGCTACGGTCTTTAGATGTTTATGGATCCCCTCCCGCGCTTCGCTTGGTCGAGGATGACGTATCGATGCAAAGGCCCTTCGGCAGGCTCAGGGACCTTTATTTGACAACGATGTTCACGAGCTTGCCGGGCACGACAATGGACTTCACGACGGTCTTGCCTGCCATAAACTCCTTCATGCGGTCATTTTCCATGGCGAGCTTTTCGAGGGCGGCCTTGTCCATGTCCTTCGCGACAGATGCCTTCGCGCGGACCTTGCCGTTCACCTGGAACACGACTTCCACGGTGTTTTCCACGGCCTTGGAGTGGTCGGCTTCGGGCCAGGCGACGTTCGTGAGCGATTCGTTGTGACCGAGGATGCTCCACATTTCTTCGGCGATGTGCGGGGCAAACGGGTGCAGCAACTTCACGAAGGTTTCGCACGGTTCGCGGTAGCGCTTGTCCATCTTCATCATTTCGTTGTTGAAAATCATCAACTGGCTGATGGCGGTGTTGAAGCTCATGTTTTCGATGTCGCTTGTGACCTTGATGACGGTCTGGTGCATCACCTTCTCGATAGCTTCCGGAGCGGTTTCGTCAACGAACACCGGGGCTTCGTCAGAATCGCCCACCACGGAGCGCCAGGCGCGGCCGAGGAAGCGGTTCATACCTTCAATGCCCTTGGTCTGCCACGGCTTCACGGCATCCAGCGGACCCATGAACATTTCATACAAACGAAGACTGTCGGCACCGTAATCGCGCACCACATCATCCGGGTTCACGACGTTCTTCAGGGATTTACTCATCTTCGCCACAATCTGCTTGAGCTCGATGTCGGTTCCCTTCTTGAAGAACTTTCCGTTCTTTTCTTCGACTTCGTCGGTCGGGACCTTGGAGCCAGCGGCATCTTCGTAAGCGAAGGCGAGAATCATGCCCTGGTTGAAGAGCTTCTGGAACGGTTCGTCGGTAGAGACGAGGCCGAGATCGAACAGGACCTTATGCCAGAAACGGCTGTAGAGCAAGTGGAGCACGGCGTGTTCGGCACCGCCCACGTAGAGGTCCACGGGCATCCAGTACTTTTCAAGTTCCTTTGCGACAAATGCGTCGCCGTTGCAGGCATCGATGTAGCGGAGGTAATACCAGCAGGAGCCAGCCCACTGCGGCATGGTGTTCGTTTCGCGGATACCCTTGCGGCCGTTCTTGTCCGTGACCTGGAGCCATTCGGTGGCGTTTGCGAGCGGGGACTGTCCGCCGTCACCCGGCTTGTAGTCCTTGAGTTCCGGCAACAGCACCGGCAGTTCGGAATCATCGACGGTAGAGATTTCGCCATCTTCCCAGTGGATAATCGGGAACGGTTCGCCCCAGTAGCGCTGACGGCTGAAGAGCCAGTCGCGGAGCTTGTAGTTCACGGTGGCCTTGCCGATCTTGTTGGCTTCGAGCCATTCGATGACCTTCGCGATGCCCTGCTTCTTGTTGAGGCCGTTCAGGCAAAGCGTGTCGTTCTGGCTGTTGATGTAGGTGCCGTCAGCAGCCCAGCAAGCTTCACCGGCGAGGACCTTCGGGCGAACGTCTTCGGGGCAGCTTGCATCGGGTTCCATGATGCAAATGACAGGCAAATTAAAATTCTTTGCAAAGTCGAAGTCACGAGTATCGTGAGCAGGCACGGCCATGATAGCGCCGGTGCCATAGCCCGTCAAAACATAGTCGGCAACCCACACCGGAATCTTCGTGCCGGTAAGCGGGTTCACGGCATAAGAACCAGTGAACACACCGGTCTTTTCCTTGGCGAGTTCCGTACGGTCGAGGTCGCTCTTCAAGGCGGCGGCGTGCACGTATTCTTCCACGGCGGCCTTCTGTTCGGCAGTCGTGAGTTCCGGGACCATCGCGTGTTCCGGAGCGACGACCATGTAGGTTGCACCGAACAGCGTATCGCAACGGGTCGTGTAAACGCGGAGCTTCTTTTCGGTCGGCTTGCCTTCAGCGTCGGCAATCGGGAAATCCACTTCGGCACCGTAGCTCTTGCCGATCCAGTTCTTCTGCATGTCCTTCACGCCCTGCGGCCAGTCGAGCTTGTCGAGGCCCTTCAGCAGGCGGTCGCCATACAGCGGGATGCGCATGAGCCACTGCTTGAGGTTACGGCGTTCGACTTCCTTGGTGCCGCACTTTTCGTGAGAGCCGTCGTTCAAGACTTCTTCGTTGGCGCACACAATCTTGCAGTGTTTGCACCACCACACCTGAGCATCGGCGTAATAAGCGAGGCGCTTGCCGTCCTTGTACTTGCGGACTTCGGCAGCACCCTTAGCTTCAACATCAGCTGGGATCGGGAGTTCTTCAATCGGGCGGCCCTTCTGCTGGTCTTCATCGAACCAGGTGCCGTAAAGGCGCTTGAAAATCCACTGCGTCCACTTGTAATACTTCGGATCGGTGGTGTTGACTTCCTTGTTCCAGTCGTAAGAGAGACCAAGGCGCTTGATCTGGCGGCGGAAATTGTCGCAGTTTTTCTTAGTGGTAATGGCCGGATGCGTACCGGTCTGAATGGCGTACTGTTCCGCAGGGAGGCCGAATGCGTCCCAACCCATGGGGTGGAGCACATTGAAGCCACGGCTGCGCTTGTAGCGGCAAATGATATCGGTGGCAGTGTAACCTTCGGGGTGACCCACATGGAGTCCAGCGCCACTCGGGTACGGGAACATGTCCAGGCAGTAATACTTGGGCTTGGACTTATCGGTGCCCGTCTTGAAAGTTTCGTGAGCATCCCAGTAGGCTTGCCACTTGGTTTCGATTTCTTGCGGATTGTACTTAGCCATTATTTCCTCAGCAGTGAGCGGTGAGCAATGAGCGCGGAAACCTGCGGTTTCCTTTGAGCAATTTCTCATACCTCAAAGCACACGAAGTGTGCGACCTCATGGCTCATAGCTCTTTGTTTTTCGGGCTAAAATTTAGAAAAAAGAAAAAAGCCCCGGCAGGCCCAAGCCAAACCGAGGCTGATTATACAAGTCAATAAAGTCAGTTTTCGCCGTTATGCATCTCCGTCTGCTCGCGATCCATGGTGTACGTCAGGTACTCCCTGAAATCGCGGTCAATCGTCACGCCATCGAAATCAGCCGCGTCATCTTCGAGAACGAAAATACCGGTAGGATTGTCGATCCAGGCCTGCACATTGAATTCCGACATATTATAAACCTTGTCGCCAGGACCCGCAGCCACATATTCGACCTTGGACTTGGCAACCCATCCCTGCCCACAGCGCCCCTTGACAAGCACCTCGGTTCCGGAATCCCTGACAATGGTCAGCTCGTCATTAAAGCTAGCCGTGCAAACCACCTTGCCGCCCCCCTTTTCAGAGGTGACATCGATGTCGCCCAGCTTCGACTTGACAAGCCTCGCGCCAAAGGATTCTGTAACCAAAAAAGCGAGGGCTATAAACATGATCAACTTTGCGCACTTCATGATGGACCTCCTTGAATAAGGGACGAACATCCGTCCACCCCGCAAAATACAAACTAGACTTTACAAAAACCAACATTTGATTATTCCAAGTTGGAATAGGGGGGATGAGCTCTATTCTATCATAGTAGTTGTCCAATACATTTGAACGCGGCAGAAATTAACGCTCCTAACAGCATTTTTCCGCGCGGTCTCGATGATTTGTCTGGCATCTTGAACCAACTTCGCCGAGATAACTTCTTTAGACTTCATCATAGCCTCCATATAGCCGCAATTTGCGACCAGTCGATGTTAGAGGAGTCCTTTTTTCTTAATTCAACGGCCATATAAGCGATAAAAAATGTATTGAACTGTTTGGTCGTATAAAAAAAAGGACCGCGGCTATTGCCACAGTCCCCTTTTCGAGCATCATGAGAGGCTATTAGAAGCTGAACACCGTTTCAAGGCCGAAACGCAGAGCGTCATCGTCTTCGTTATCCTGCACGGCGACATCCACCATGCCGAAAGCCGTGAGTTCCAGGTTTTCGATCGGAATGATGTAGATGCGGCCACCGACATCGAATGTTGCAGCGGCCTTGTTGTCGTCATCCAAGGTGTGCGTGTGATATTCTACAGGGATACCAAGCTTGATGAATTCAGCAATCTTGAAAGCCGGTTCGGCATACACGAAGAAGTATTCCGGAATTTCGCCGTTGTCAAGGTCGCTTGCTTCTTCGGCGGCATCACCCCTGTCGATGAGGGCGTAGAAGGCCGTCGTCTTGATATCGAACATACCCACTTCGAAAGTCGGTTCAGCCAAGAACGTGTGAGCGATAGAAGTCCAATCCTGGCCTTCCACGACATCGCCGTCGTCACCCAGGTAGTCGGCATGGAAACCATACACAGCCCTAAAGCCAAAGCCACCGAGAGAGAGGCCCGCTTCGACACCGGCATGGAGTTCGTTATGCTGAACGCTCTGATAGCTCTTGTAGTCCACATACGGACGCAAGTGCTGACCGGCGTAGTCGAATTCGTAGGCGGCATGGACATCGTAAACCTTGGCACCTTCATCATCGGCCCAGTCGTTATCGCCGCTGCCAAAGCCGAAGCCAAGGATAAAGCCAGCGAGGTCGATTTCAAGACCGCGGATGTCGTGTTCCTTCATACCGGCAGCGTTATCGGCAGGATCATCGTAGTCATAGTAGGCGACGAATGCACCTTCCGAGAAGGTCAGGTCACCCAGCTTGACCGCGAAGAAATCAGCCGGCTGATACTGAATGTAGGCGCCATTGTAAATGGATGCCGGGTCAGTCGTTTCGCCATCGGCTTCGAGGCCCACGAATGCAGACCACTTTTCGTTGAACTTGACTTCAAAATTCAGGTCGAAGGTAGAAGCGTAGGAATGGTTCAGATCATCGTCTTTCCAGACATTGCCCGTGTAGGCGTCAAATTCAACTTCACCATTATACTTGACTTCCATCTGTGCTTCAGATGTACCTTCGTTCATGCTGGCCTTGAGCATGTCAAGTGCGTTTCCAGCGGCATCAGCGACTTCGCCCGGATTGGTATTTTCGGCAGGAGCAGATTCAGTCACTTCGGCAGGCTCAGCGACCTTGTCGGTTGGTGAGCTTGTCGAACCATCGGCAGGAGCGGCAGCGGTCTGAGCAGGAGTTTCCTGCACCGGAGCGGCCTGTTCAACGGGGGATGCAGCAGGGGCTTCCTGGGCAGGAGCCGGAGCGGCCTGAGTTTCAGCAGGGGCGGCGGCAGGAGCTGCAGCAGCGGGTGCTTCGGCGGCAGGGGCAGCTTCCTGCGCAAATGCAGACACGGCAAAGAAGGAAGCGGCTGCAAGGCCGAACAAAAGATTAGACGTCAAACGGTTTTTCATTTTTCTCTCCCTTGACGGATTTATTTTCTGTTTTTGTAACACTCCGTCAGGTTTTTTACAAATAGTGCTACAAAAACGCTTGGCTATCGCCTTCTGTGTGCTATTGTTGCAAAATGCGTGCCAAGATGTTTCAGTTTAGTTCCAGAAATTAGACTAATCTAATTCAAGACTTTTAATGAAGGGCCGGCAGGTTTTGGGCCTACCAGCCCTTAATAGTTCTTGATTCTAAAAGATTAGTCTTCGAATCTCTTTTCCTTATTGGCCTTCATGCCGAAGAGCTTGAGGAAGATTCCCGTACCCACAAGAGCCACGATAGCAGCGACGATCCACTTGGTATCGCCTCCAACGGGCACCTGGTAGAGGAGAACTGCCACAGCCCAGGCAAGAATCGTCTGAACCGTTGCCATCAGGATGGCAAGACCGAGGCCGATTTCGCGGGCAACCACACCCATAGCGGCAAGGCACGGCACGTAAAGCAAAATAAAGATGAGGAATGCAAACACCTGCCAGTTAAAGCCATCCACCGGGTTACCGTTCTTGTCCGGATTGTGGAAGTAGGAGCGGAGGTTGGCGTAGATGTCGGCGGTTTCAGAAAGGTCGCCTTCTTCGAGAGCGCCCATTTCGTCTTCGGAGAGTTCGAGACCTGCGGCAGCGAGCTTTGCGAACACGGCCTCGCGGGTCTTTTCGTCCTCTTCTTCTTCGCCGAAGGTTTCGATGGCTGCATATTCTTCGCAGGTCAGCACCTTGGCGTCGGTAATCTTGTCCAGAGTTTCCTTCTTGAGTTCGGCGGCTTCCTGGCCTTCCAATTCGCCGGTGGTTCCGAGCGGGTCGGTGAGCGAACCGATAACTTCGGCGAGGTTAGCAGGAATCGAGCCGAGAGCTTCGAGCACAGCGCCCTTGATATCGGGAGCGCCGCCCTCTTCCTCTTCTTCGGCGGGGCATTCATCGATGCCTACGATAAGCGGTTTTTCTTCTGCAGCAGGTTCCGCGACGGGTTCTGCGGAGGCGGCAATGGAGGAATCAGCAGCGGCAACAGCAGAATCTGTGGTAGCGGCAACTTCACTGGATCCTTCGCTAGCTTCGGGGCGTTGCGGGGTGTCCCCGCTAGAAGGGGTAGCGGATGCCGCGTCAGTGGCAGGAGCGAGGGGAAGGCCTTCCCCTTCCGGTTTCGCAACATCTCTCTCGTCTCTCGTCTGTAGCGAGCTTGCGAGCGTTCTCTCGTCTTCATCCCCCGCCATCGAATACAGCGAGTTCATGGTACCGATAACGGCTTCCTTGGCCAACAGGCCCGTGAACAGCGACACAGATGCGGGCCAGTTTTCCTTTTCGACGCCAAAGGGTTCGAACACCGGCGTAATCGCCTTGCCGATGGTAGAAAGCAGGCTGTTTTCGGAGTCACCGTTACCGGCTGTAAATTCAAAACCTGCCGGTTCATCGGCCGGAGCATTTTCGTCCGCAGCCTTCTCCACAATGCCGAAGCTGTTGAGGAAGCCAAGTATTGCAACGGCAAGCGTAATCACCTTACCGGCGCGCCAGATGTAGTCACGCAGGCGCTGCCAGCAGTGAATCATCAAGGACTTGAACTTGGGCAAGTGATACGGCGGAAGTTCCATCACAAAGTTGCTGGCCTGGCCCTGGAAAAGCGATTTTTTCAGGAACAAACCGTAAACGATAGCGAACAGCACACCGGCGAGGTAAAGCAGGAACACCACCGTGCCCGCCATCTTGCCGAAGAATGCAGCAGCAAACAGCGCATACACCGGGAGACGTGCGCCGCAGCTCATGAACGGCACCAGGAAAATGGTGAGGAAACGTTCACGCTTGGATTCCAGCACGCGGGAGCCCATAATGCCCGGCACGCCGCAACCGAAGCCCACCATCATCGGCACGAAGGCACGACCCGGGAGCCCGAGGAAACGCATGAAGCGGTCAGCAACGAAAGCCGCGCGGGCCATGTAACCCGAGTCTTCGAGGAACGAAAGGCACAGGAACATGAAGAAGATGACCGGGATGAAGGTCGAAACCGTCTGGATACCGGCACCGATACCGTCGGCGAGAATTGCCGCCACAAAGCCCGGCGCATGGAGGACATCCGTAAGCACGTAGCCCAGGCCATCCACGAAAATCGCACCGAACAGCACATCAAAGAAATCAATAAACGCAGAACCGATGGTAACCGCAATCCAGAACACCAGATACATCACCACAAGGAAGATCGGGAGAGTGGCCCAACGGTTCAAAAGCACAGCATCAAGCTTATCCGAGAAAGTCTTCTTGGCACGTGCCGCGACAATCGCCTTGCCCGCCACACTATGCGAAATGGAATAGCGATTTTCGGCCATTGCAAATTCCGGCTCTTCGCCCAGAATCTTTACGACTTCGGCCTTGTCGAGCTTTACGCCCGCTTCGGCGAATTTGTCTGCATAGCTCTTCTGGTTGCCCAAGTACATGAGCGAAACCCAACGGGAGTCCGCATCCAAAAGCTTTGCGACCGGTGCGACCTTCGGTTCCAAAACCTTCACGGCCTCTTCAACCTTGTCGCCGTAAACCATCTGCTTCGGGAGCGGCATCGGGCTCGCAAGCACGTGGCCCATCTGGCTAATAAAGTTAGTGACGCTCTTTTCGCTCACGGCAGAAAGCGGAATGCACGGCACGCCGTAGAAATCAGAAAGTTCGTCGAGATCCAGCTGGATTCCGCGATTTTCGGCAATGTCCATCATGTTGACGGCAATCACCATCGGAATCTTCATGTCGGCAAGCTGGCTCGTAAGGAACAGGTTGCGTTCCAGGTTCGTCGCATCGACAATGTTGATAATCAGGCTCGCTTCGCGGCTGAGCAAGTAATCGACAGCAGCGCGTTCGTCCTCGGCATTTGCGAACAAAGCGTAAGTACCCGGAAGGTCCACCAGGCGAATCTGGCGGTCGCCCAGTTCAAAGTAACCTTCCTTCTTTTCGACCGTCACGCCGGGCCAGTTACCCACACGCTGGCGTGCACCCGTAAGGGCGTTAAAGAGAGCCGTCTTACCGCAGTTCGGGTTACCGGCAATTGCAATCGTCAAAAGTTTTCTGGCAGCCATTATACCCTCCTCAACTTGAGAACGTTGGCTTCTTCTTTGCGGAGCGAGAGTCTATAAGAAAGCACCGCCACCTCGATCGGATCGCCGAGGGGGGCCACCTGCAAGACTTCCATTTGAACGCCACGCACAAGGCCCATCGAAAGCAACTTGGACTTATAAGCAGAATCGCCCTCGTTATAACCGACGATTTCTACCTTGTCGCCCTTCTTGAGTTCCGAGAACTTGGGCTCGGTACTCCACTTTTTCGTTTGCGACTTTCCGCCGCAACCACAATTACAGCTCATATCATCCTCATATAAAAACGGGAAAACTCTTGAGCGGAGCCTTCCTGTTTACTTTGTGTTTTTGACAACCCTTAGTTTTTTCACCGAAGAAACTTTTGCCGAGGCAATCGCATTCGACGGTTTCACAAAATCTTCAATCTTACCGAGCGTTTCTGCCGAAAGAATATGTTCCATACTGCAAGCATCCTTGTCGGCAATCGCCTCGGACACGCCCAGCTTAATCAGGAAACCCTTCAGAAGAATATGACGGTTCAAAATCATGGCGGCAACGCGTTCGCCCTCTTCGGTGAGTTCCACGCCGCTGTAAGGTTCCTGCCTTACAAGGCCCATCTTCTTGAGTTCAACCATGGCCTTTGCGACCGACGGCATTTTCACGGCAAGAGCCGCCGCAATATCCTTGACGCGGGCAAGCCCGTTCGCCAGGCGCAACATATGCACCATTTCCAGGTAATCTTCTAAGCTTTGAGTCAGTTTTGTATGGTCCATTTCAACCAGCCTTATTTAGACGCGGCTAATATAGTTTAATAAATCTAATTAGGCAAGGCTAAAAATATTACCGATTTCGTATTTATTTAGATTAGACTAATTTTATAAGAAAAAATTTACATTATTTTTTGCCATTTTACCCTTGTTTTTACAGTTAGTTTTATCTAACTTTTGATTAGACAAGTCTAACTCTGGTTGTTGCCATAGCATTCAGACTCAAGCTTGTTTGGTTGAATCAAAAAAATCAATTCCCTCTTTTGTGTCTCTTTGGGAATAAAGGTGCCCCCGCTCAAGTAGCTCTGAGCAGGGGCATTTTTACAATAATTTAAGCGATTTCAGGCAATTTTAGCCGTTTTTTTACGACGCGGGCCTACACCCGCTTCAGCGGCGTCATGCTCTTGGCGCAAATCGCCATGGTCGAGAGGTTGTGCAGCAGGGCCGAAGTCGAGGGGGCTAGTATTCCGAAGAAACCTGCGGCCAGGAGCGACGTGTTGAAGGCGACGATAAAACGGTAATTTGCCTGGATGCGCTCCATGAGCTGAGTACTCAGCGTACGGAGTTCGGCGAGGTCGCGCAGGTCTTCGCTGCGGAGGGTCACGTCGGCGGTTTCGCGGGCAATGTCGCTGGCATCGCTCATGGCAACCGACACGTTCGCGGCGGCCAATGCAGGCGCATCGTTGATTCCATCGCCCACCATAATCACGCGGCGGCCTTCGGCCTTCATCTTTTCCACATAGCGGTGCTTGTCTTCGGGCAGCACCTGCGCAAAGAAGGTGTCGATGCCCAAAAGTTGCGCCGTGCGTTCAGCGGCCTTTTGGCTGTCGCCGGTAATCATCGCCACATGCTTGATTCCGCGTTCGCGCAGCATGCGAATGGCTTCGGCAGCTTCGTCACGCGGAGGATCGCTAATGCAAAGCACGCCCGCAAGGTTCCCGCCAATGGCAAGGTAAATCACGGATGCGGCTCCGGCGAGTTCGTCGATCTTTTTCTGTTCCGCCTCGCCCACTGCAATTTTTTCGTCTTCAACGACGAAATGCTTGCTGCCGATAACGGCGCGTTCACCGTCGAGAGTCGTCGCGATTCCATGCGCCACAATGTACTTGACATCGGCGTGTTCTTCTTCGTGGTCGATTCCCCGTTCGGCGGCCCCGCGCACAATGGCGCGCGCCATGCTATGCGGGAAATGTTCCTCGATGCAGGCGGCAGTGCGAAGCACCTCTTCTTCGCTGCGGCCACCGAACGGAATAACGCGTTCAAGTTTCGGTTCCGCCTTGGTGAGCGTCCCCGTCTTATCGAAAACAATAGTATCTGCGAGAGCAAATTCTTCGAGATACTTGCCGCCCTTTACGGTCATGTTGCGGTCAGCCGCTTCGCGCAGCGCCGAAATCACCGAGATCGGAGTGGAAAGCTTGATGGCGCAAGAATAGTCCACCATCAGAATCGAAACCGCCTTGGTAATATTGCGCGTAAACAAGAGTGTAAGACCGAAACCGAGGAAACTGAACGGCACAATACCATCAGCCAAGCGCTCGGCACGACTCTGGATAGAAGCCTTTAGATCTTCGGAGCGGTCAATGAGTTCAATGATTTTCTGAATCTTGGTGTTACCGCTCACGGCCCGCACCGACACGACAATCGAGCCTTCGTCCACGATGGTGCCTGCAAAAACGGACTTTCCGACCGTCTTATGAACCGCCTGCGATTCGCCCGTCATGGTCGCTTCGTTCACAAAGGCATCGCCTTCGGCAACGGTTCCATCCACCGGAATCATGCTACCAGAACGTACACGCACGAGGTCGCCCACCTGAACATCCTGCATACGCACCTGGACATCGACACCGTCCTTGACAACCCACACGCGGTCTACCTTCACGGCTAGGCTTGCCGTAAGGGCCGTGCGGGTACGCGCCTTGGTGTAATCTTCCAAGAGGCTACTCACGTTCAGCAGGAACATGATGGTTCCCGCAGATTCGTAATTGCGCTGCAAGATGCTAGCCCCGATGGCAGCACCGTCCAACACCTCGACAGAAAGCTTTCCTTCGCCAAGGCAGTTCAAGCCTTTCGCCACGAACTTGAGGCCCCTGTAAATCAGGTGCACCGTGCGGATAGGAGCTGGAATAAACAACTTGGCAAGGTAACGCCGCGCAATCATAAACGCGAGCTTATTCTTGAAATCAGAATCAAGAGCCTGTAGCTGGTACTCGGTATCGGGTTCGCTTTCAGGGAGACTCGCGACGTTTAGATTTCGAACGAAATCAATCACCTGTTCACGACAGCCGTTTTCGTATTCCAGCAGAATGCCGCCGTTTTCCGAATGGACTACCGCTTTCTGGACATAAGGTTCACTCACGCATGCCTTGTGGATGCGCGGTTCATGCACTTTCTCAAATGCGTAGGCCCCCGCCCGAAAGCGGATACGCCCCGGCTGATCGTAAACGATTCTAGACTTCATAACTCAAGTGGTTGGTGGTTGGTGATTAGTGGTTAGGATTACTATTAGAATGTTCTTTCTTCATTCCTGTTTACTAACCACTAGCCACTATTTACTTACCTGCTTCTTTCTTCGCGTCGTTGCAGATGTCGGCAGCTTCGTCCTTCATATCCTGGAAGGCAGCCTTGGCGTCGGCAGTGAACTTCATGCCCTGAGCGAGTCCCTTGACGGCACATTCGCGAGTCTTCGGAGCCTTGAGGATCTTCTTTGCAATAGCGGAGCCAACAGCACCCGCCACGACCAACCAGAACTTTTCATTTTTCCATACGGACATAGTTTACTCCTTTTGTTTCGCCCTAATGTCATCCACACTACAATCGGCCCTTCGGCAAGTTCAGGGACCTTAGTAAAGAATCCATTAGAACATTGTTGTTATTTGCTTAAATAATCTACCTAAAAATACATCAAAAAGCAACTTACAAACAAATTAACAAACAGACTTCAAGCCTAGGTCCCATAAGCTTTCCGAGCGACTAACATTGTTGCAAAAAATCAATTTAGTTCAGGCTATGCAACTTAGTTTCCGGTCAGACAACTTAGTTAGCGTAAACTATCCAAAGTTAGATTCTATCTAAAACTGTACCTAATCTTTGTCGCGAAAGTGCGTCCCGGTTTAGATTCACCATATTTATCGTAAACGGTTTCGTCCATAAAGTTATCGACTTCAAAGTTCCAGGCGAGTTTATTATCCCACACGGAATATTCGACGCCTAAATCCTGCGTGAACGAAGCTTCAATTTTTCTGCTCTGGCGGGAGCTGACTTTCCAACCGTAATAGTATTCATCCGTGTAATTTGCGGCCCACCAGAACTTGACAAAATCGTTCTTGTTGAGTATATCGCCCATGTGGAATTCCGCCATATAATTCATAAAGAATCGGGGAATATTCGGGATAATCGCATCTTCGGAAATTCCCTGCTTGGCATTATAATCTATATTGCGCAAATCCTGGAAAGTCCAGTTCGTTCCGAGCAACACCCATTCATTCACATCAAGTTTCACGTCACCTTCGTAGCCCCAGCCGCGAATCGGATCCATATTAAAGTACGGCACCGACATCTGCGAAGTACCCATATAATGAATGCGATTCTTGTAATAGGAATAAAAAACGTCTCCGTCAAATCGGAATCTTGCCACCAGCGGAATTTCTTGCAAATCAAGAGACAGGCCCACGTTAAAATTGTCCGCTTCTTCGGGCTTGAGGCTTGTCGCGGCACTCACGCGCACGCCATCGCCAAAAAGTTCATCCGGGGTGGGCAAGCGCACCGCATGCTGGTAGGAACCCTTGATCGCAAGCGGCTTTACAATCCTAAACATCAAGCTTTCATCGTAGCTGAAATCCTTATAATCATTCGATTCTACAGAGGCCTGTTGTAACAGACTCGTGGACGTATTAGAAATTTCAGCATTCAAATAGTGGAACTTGACGCCTATCAAGTTCTGCAGCCTAGAATCAAAGAAATTATCTTCAAGCGAAAGGCCTGTCGTCACAGAAGCCGTCTTTCCCGGGAAACCCGCTGTATTGAAGCCCACCATTTCGGAACCCACATCATCTTCGGGATCTTCCTTATGGTACCGGAAAAGCGTATTCCAGTAAATAAACTGATTCTTGAAGAACTGATAATCCAGATTCAGCAAATTGTTAAAGTCATACGCCAGCACCGTCCTCAGTTTCGGAAGTCCCATCGAAGATAGCTCCCCCACGTTCTTCTTGGCAGTATCGCAGCTAAACCAGTTGCGGCAATGGACGCGGCTAGTATCAATCACCTTATTTTCGCTATACCCAAACGAAAAATGGTTCCCAAAATTCAGATCCTTCACAAAAATATTTTTCTTGTCTAATCCAAATGTCGCACCGATATTGTGTCCCTCGGATTTCGCATCGGCAATGCGGCTTGCGTCGCCCTGTATTTCCTTGTCAAATGCACCATAACTTGCGCCCAGTGAAACCTGATCAAACCATACATTCATCAAGTTCGCAAAAGCCTGCACATTGTAAGAGGTGTAATGGTCATGATCGCGAACGACGCTCGTGTCCTTACCCGAAGCCCCCTTCATGTAAGGCGAAGTAAATTTATAATCGTTGTCGGAATGGTTAAAATACCCCGATACGCCCACCTCGAGATCTGCACCGCCAACAATGCTATCAATCAAGTGACTTGCAGAAACAGAAGCCTTGTGCGTATTGAAACTCGAAAGGCTGTAGGACGCATCTACCGAATTGACCGAACGTTTCTTGGTAATGATATTGATGGCACCACCCGCACCATCCGTCGCGAAACGCGCCGGAACATAGCCCTTGTAGACTTCGATATCGGCAATCTGGTCGATGGGAATGTCGTCTAGACCCAAGTTACCCTGAGTCTCGACAGGAACACCGTTCACCAGCACCTTGATATTCTTGCCTTCCATGCCGCGAATATTGATTTTGCCTTCGCTGCCCATACCGCCCGACTTACGCACTTTCACGCCCGAGGCCGAATTTATTGCCTTCGAAACAGTCTTGCTGGTATTCTGCATTTCAGCGGCATCAATCGTCGCAACCGATTCCGCCTTTTTGGCCTGTTTCGCCTGTTCCGCCTCTATTTCAGATTCCACCGAGAGTTCATCCAACTGCGTAACCCCCGACGCACTTGGAGCAGAAGCATCCGATTGAACGGCCATACCATTCGCGTCATCATTTGTCGCAGTATTTTCTGGAGACGTTTCTTCCAGAAAATCATCTATCGAGGTAATTTCATCTTCTTGGGCGTGGGCAGAAACAGCACCAACCGTAGCAAAAATAAAGGCAAGAGTCGCTGCCTTGTAAAAAAGCATCTTTTTCATCGCAGCGCAATTGAGCAAATTTTAGCACAAAATTCTACTCCAAATAGTCTACTAAAAACCCAAATAGTTAAAAATCCGCTCCCGCATTGAGCAGGAACGGAGATTGTGTTTATGAGGATAATGAGGTTTTATGGAGAAATGTTTGCTTACTTGAGCGGAACAATCCACATCGGGATCTGCTTGACATCGGCAATCTTTTCAGCCTTTTCAGACTTTGGATCATAGCGGAAGTAAGCGTTACCGTCTTCTTCGGTAGAGACTGCGAAAATCACGGTGCCATCTTCATCGAGGTACTTGCCGTAGCTAGCCCAGCTGGAAGAATAATTGATGGGAAGAGCCTTCATTTTCTTCTTGGCGAGGTCGATTTCCACCGGCTTGCAGGTGTTGTTGTGGTAGCTGTCCATATCGGTCCAAACCTGCTGCAGGTCCACCATCACGTTCAAGAACGCGTACACCTTGGTGCCGTTTGCGTAGGTGGCAGGGCTCAGATACTTGAAGTTACCCTTCTTGGTGACACCTTCGATAGCGACTTGCTTGGTCACGAGCCATGCATAGTCCTTATCGAACTTGGTTTCGCCCACCTTGATGCGGAGGAAACCGTCAACCTGGCCGGGAGCGTAGCCCCAAGAGGCGTTACTATAGCAGTAAATGTAACCGTCAGCAACGATGAACGCCTGGTTCTGCGAGTCGTCAAGCGAGCCCACGGCGGCAACGCGGTCATCTTCGGCGACGGCAATCACCTTATCCTTCTTGATATCGATAATAGCGACCTGAGCGGTGTTGCCGGTAGCGTAATCGCTTATGTTCTGCAACAGGCCCACATAGAGGCGACCATTTTCAATCACGCCCGTGCCAGGGCTTACAGCAAGAGCATCCTTATTCTTATACTTGGAAAGGTCGATTGCACCTGTACGCTTCATGGTTTTCGGGTTGATAATGAGGAGCGAATCAAGCATGCCGCCCAAGTAGGCCTTTTCTTCGTTCACAAAGTAAATGTGGTTCACCCAGACACCCGGAATCGAGAGTTCCGCAGTTTTCTTGCCAATTTTATTGTTTGCATCGAGGCTATAGCGCGTAATGGAGCCAGCGTCAAGGTCGGCGATAAACAGGGAACCGTCGTAATAGACGACGCCCGCACGGGTGCCGACTTCGATAAAATCCGTACCGATTTCATCCGTATGGTCCAGCGACATCGTGCCGATGAACATCGTTTCGCCGGTAGAGATGGATGTCGCAAAGTCGCGCTTGTATTCGCCATCGTCTCCGCTAGCCGAAGAGGAAGAATCGTTACCGCAAGCAGCGAGCATGCCAAGCGAAACAGCAAGAGCCGCCAAGAATCTTTTTTTCATAAATACTCCTTGAAAAAGTCGCGGAAAAACCGCAGTTGTTAATTTTGCGGTGCATTTTAGAAATGTCTTCGCGGGAATTCTACTCCAAATGGTATCGGAAAAATCCGATTAGATTTCCTTATATAATCCCATTCAGTCATTTTCAAGCCCATTTAGACAGAATTGTATCCAAAAAAAGAGAGTATCGAAACAAAATTAGCCTTGACGAAGTTTTGTTTACTAATTAGATTTGGCTTACTTTTTAAGACTAGACTAACAAAGCCGGTTTAAAGAGATTTATGAGGAAAACATGCTGAACATTAACGGAATTGAATGGCTGCACAAAATCGGGTGCTACCATACAACGCTCGAAAGGGAACCCATCTTGGTTCTTGAATTTTGCCGAAAGGGGCAAATCAGCTGGGCAGGCGGGGCACTCCCTTGCAACCAGTTGAAGACAGGAGAAATGCTGGTTTACGACGCATGGACATCGGGGGCACTAACGCGCTCCGCCGATTACTGCGGCGACCGAATCCTCTTCTACGAAGAATCGACAAGGTATATCCGCGAACATTTTGCAGGGTTCCTGATAGACATCAATATGCTTGCCCAGAAAATGTGCCGCCCGGGGCGTCCGTTTATCGTCCATACCAAAGAAGAGGTGGCAAACGCCTTCGAAAAGATCGACAACAAGTCAAAAAACACGCAGGCGGAATACGGCAGGCTTGCCATTTTGGAGCTTCTGCTCACCCTGAAAAATCTCGACACCCAACGCGAATTCGCCTGTCGCGAATGCAATTTATCTTCGCTCCAGATAGAAAAAATTTACGGCATCCGTTCGTTTATCTGCGAAAACATGGATAGCCATTACACCATCGAAGAACTCGCCGATAAATTCGACATGCCGCCTACTGCAATGAAGCTTTGCTTCAAGAACGTGTTCGGATTGCCCGTATTCACCTATGCACGCCGCGAGCGCATGAAGGTCGCCGCCAAGGAACTGCGAGACAGCAACCATGGGATTCTGGAAATCGCAGGCTCCGTGGGTTACAATAACGGGAGCAAGTTCGCGCACGCCTTCCAGGATGTGATGGGCATGACCCCGAAGGAATACAGGAAAAAGTACAGACTCACGAATGTAGCATAATAGGTATGAGCAATGAGGTCGTGCTTCGCACTCTGAGGTTGCCTTGCAAAGCAAGGCTTTGAGTAAAGTAAAACACCTTCGGTGCATTTATAAAACCTCATACCTCAAAGGGAGCATTAGCGACCGAGCTCACACCTCACAACCTCTAGAACAATTATGAAAAAAACATTCTCTAAACTCTACGCATACATGGGATCGCGAAAACCGCTGTTCCCGCTAGCTTTAATTCTTTCGGCATTGAGCGCCATCGCGGGGCTCGTGCCTTTTTTACTGATGTGGCTAATTGTCCGCGAGATCCTTATGGGTGGCGACATGACGAACATCAAGATTTTCGACTACTCCATCGGAGCGGTTTTGGCATCCGTCGCAAGCGTTCTGCTCTACTTCGCGGCACTCGCCTGTTCGCATCTGGTGGCCTTCAGGCTCGAAGGCGACTTACGACGATTCGCCATGAAAAAATTGATGAGCGCTCCGCTTGGATTCTTCGATAAGAACCCGACCGGCAAGCTCCGCAAGATTATCGACGACAACGCAGCCATCACCCACACCTTTATCGCGCACCAGATGCCCGATATTTCAAGCACCATCTTGATTCCGATCGTGGCGCTCGTGATGATGTTCGTTTTTGATTGGCGTCTCGGCCTTGCCTCACTCATTCCGATTGTCTATGCCATGTTCATTCTCGGAACATTGGGCCGCAAGGGGACCAAGTTCATGGAACGCTACATGCAGTCGCTCGAAGAAATGAACTCCGAAGCGGTTGAATACGTGCGCGGCATCCCCGTGGTCAAGGTTTTCCAGCAGACCATTTATTCGTTCAAGAATTTCTACAAGACCATCGAAACTTATCACCAAATGGTGACCGCCTATTCCAACAACTGGAAAGTTCCCTACTGCATCTACACCACGCTCGTAAACGGCTTCGTCCTGTTCCTTGTCCCGACGGCAATTCTAATTATCGGACGTGGCGACGACGTGAAACTCACCATCGTGAACATGATGATTTACGTGTTGGTGACTCCGCTCTTTTCGCAGTGCGTGATGCGCAGTATGTACTTGAGCAACGCCACGAACCAGGCCGGAATCGCGGTGGACCGCATCAACGACATTGCCCGCACCAAGGATCTGGAAGTCTGCGAAAATCCCGTCCCTATGGAGCATTTCAATGTTGAATTCTGGAATGTAAACTTCACCTACCCCGATACCGACAAACAGGTATTGAGCGACATTTCGCTCTCGGTGCCGGCGGGCCACACGGTAGCACTTGTCGGGCCTTCGGGCGGCGGCAAGAGTACGATTGCAAAGCTTTTGCCGAGATTCTTCGATGTCGACAGCGGCGAAATCACGATCGGCGGAGTTTCTGTAAAGAAGATCGATCCGAAGGAACTGATGAAGAATGTTTCTTTCGTATTCCAGAACACGCGACTTTTCAAGATGAGCATTTTGGACAACGTTCGCTACGGCACCCCCGACGCCACCCTGGAACAAGTAAATAAGGCTCTCGATCTTGCCCAGTGCCGCGAAATCATCAACAAGCTGCCGGACGGAATCAATACCGTTATCGGAAGCAAGGGCACCTACCTTTCGGGCGGCGAACAGCAGCGCGTCGTGCTTGCACGCGCCATCTTGAAGAACGCACCGATTGTAGTTCTCGACGAAGCGACCGCCTTTGCCGACCCTGAAAACGAACGTTTGATTCAGGAAGCATTGCACAAACTGGCCGAAGGCAAGACCGTGCTCATGATTGCCCACAGGCTTACGAGCGTCGTAGACGCCGACCAAATCATTGTCGTCGAAGAAGGCGAAATCGCCGAACGAGGTACACACGCGGAATTGCTTGAAAAGAACGGTATTTACGCCAAGATGTGGGCAGAATACCAGCAGTCCGTCACATGGACCCTTGACAACGCCAAAAATGAAGGAGTCGAAAATGTATAAATGGGTTCAGAAACAATTCGCACTCACCGAAGAAGGTTCGCGAACGTTTGTTCGCGGCGTCGTGTGGACTTTTTTGCACTTTGTATCGCTTATGTTCCCGATGATGCTGATGTTCTATTTCTTGATGGAACACCTGGGCATCGGCGAATTCGCTGGCAAGACTCCGCACGGAATCTTGTTCTACGCCGGATTTTCGCTGTTGATTCTTGTGGTGATGCTCGTGATTTACGGTTTCTCGTACAGCGCCACCTACGATAGTGTGTACGACGAAAGTATGCGCCGCCGCGTTTCGATTGCAGAAAGACTCCGTAAGTTGCCGCTCTCTTTCTTTGGCAAGAAGAACCTTTCAGACTTGACGTCGACCATCATGGACGACTGTAACGCGCTCGAAATGATTTTCTCGCACGCCGTACCGGAACTTTTCGCCGCTATCGGAAGCGTCACCGTTATCGGAATTATGCTGTTCTGCTACAACTGGAAAATGTCTATCGCACTTTTCTGGGTGGTGCCTGCAGCCGCACTTTTGATTGCTCTTTCCAAGAAAATTCAGGATCACTGGTTCGAGGGATCTTACAATGCGCGCCGAATCATTATGGAAGATATCCAGGAAGGGCTCGAAAACGTGCAGGAAATCCGTTCCTACTCGGGCGAAGCCGCCTACCTCGACCATTTTGACAAGGACTGCATCATGTACGAAAAAACGCAGATAGATTCCGATGTCAAGGTCGGCATGTTCCTAAATTCGGCGCAGGGCATTCTCAAGATGGGACTTGCCACGGTGCTGATTACGGGCGCAAGGCTCTGGACCAAGGGTGAAATCGACGTGTTCACCTATCTGGTGTTCATCGTGTGCGCGGCGACCATCTATAATCCGGTTTTCCTCGTATTCAACAACCTCGCCGAACTGATCTTCGTGAACGTACGTCTGCGCCGTTTCCGCGAAATGGATCAGATGCCCATACAGCACGGCAACACGGAATTCACGCCAGCCAATTATGACATCGAATTCAAGGATGTTGACTTTAATTACAACGAAAACAAGCAAGTCCTGAAAAAGGTTTCATTTACGGCAAAACAGGGCGAAATCACCGCACTTGTGGGCCCAAGCGGCAGCGGAAAGACGACTGCAGCAAAGCTCGCCGCACGCTTCTGGGACATTCAAGGCGGTACGGTAAAGCTCGGTGGCCAGGATATCAGCAAGATTGACCCCGAAACGCTCCTCAAGAACTTCTCTATCGTCTTCCAGGACGTGGTACTGTTCAATACAAGCATCAAGGACAACATTCGTATCGGCAAGCGCGGGGCAACCGACGAAGAAATTCTGAAAGTCGCAAAACTCGCCGGCTGCGACGATTTTGTGCAGAAAATGCCGCAGGGATACGATACCGTTATCGGCGAAAATGGCGACACGCTCTCGGGTGGTGAACGCCAGCGCATCTCCATTGCACGCGCCCTGTTGAAAGACGCACCGATTATCCTGCTTGACGAAGCAACCGCAAGCCTCGACGTGGAAAACGAATCTAAGATCCAGCGCGGCATTTCGCAGCTGGTGAAGGGCAAGACTGTCATCATCATCGCACACCGCATGCGAACCATCGCCAACGCTGACAAGGTCGTGGTGCTGCAGGATGGCCACATTGCAGAAACAGGCTCACCCGCCGAGCTCAAGGCGAAAGGCGGCTTGTTCTGCAAAATGCTTGAATTACAAATGAAGAAAAATTAATACAAAATTAGCCTTGACAAACTTCAAGGCTTTTTTGTATATTTGTTAGAGAAATCTAACTTTACAATTTCTTTGTAATTCGCAAGAAAAATGAACCGTCTTTTAGATCACCGTCTCGTTCGCCAATGCGCACCAACACTCGCCGGGCTTAAGGTTGGAAGCTTGTTCTGCCTAGAATTTTCAGCCAGCGAAATGCTCTGCAAACAGCTCGCCTACTGGAACAAGGAACTCAACCCTCGCGGCGTGTGTGTGCGCGTTATTGCAGAACGCTGCGGACGCAGTTTTATCTACGTCTATCGCGAAGAAGCCTTGCAAAAGCTCATTGCCAAGCCGGAGATTCGTCACTTTCTGGCAGCCTACGGTTACGCAGATTTTAGCACAGATAGCGCACTCGCCTATATGACCGGACGAATCCGTAAATGTCACTGCTTTCCGCACGAAGTCGGTCTTTTCTTGGGTTACCCCCTTGAAGACGTGAAAGGGTTCATTATCAACAGCGGCAGAAACAGCAAATATACGGGCTACTGGAAGGTTTACGGCGATGTCAGCGAATGCGAAAAACGATTCGCCTGCTTTCGCAAATGCTTCAACGTGTTCAACAAACTATTTGAAAAAGGCTACTCGCTGCCGATGCTCGCCGTAGCAAGCGCAAAGGACCGCGGCATCTGTCATCCTGAGCGAAGCGCAGCGTAGTCGAAGGATCTCAACATTTTATTTCACCTAGGAGAAACACAATGGAAAAAGTTGCAGTAATCTACTGGAGCGGAACAGGTAACACCGAAATGATGGCGAAGTATGTCGCCGAAGGTGCAAAGGCCGCCGGTGCAGAAGCCGACGTGTTCAGCGTTTCGGATTTTTCGCAGAGCCAATTGGCCGAATACGGCCGCTACGCTTTGGGTTGTCCCGCAATGGGCGCCGAGGAACTCGAAGATTCTGAATTCCAGCCCTTCTACGAAGCCGTCAAGCCCGCACTCAACGGCAAGAAAGTCGCCCTGTTCGGCTCTTACGGCTGGGGTGGCGGCGAATGGATGAACCCGTGGAAGGACGACGCCGAAGCCGCCGGGCTCGTACTTGTGGCAGACCCGCTCGCCATCGAGAACGCCCCCGATGACGCAGGCAAGACCGCTTGTCAGGAACTCGGCAAGACTCTCGCCACCGCCTAAAAAGACCTTTTCTTTCTTATAGTGTTTTGGATTGAAGCTGCCCTGACGGAATCACACTCCGTTGGGGCTTTTAAATCAAGACTGACAGTTAATCGTTAAGCAATCTGTCTAAATCATCGAAAGCATTCTGCAATGCTTCCGTATGGTAGCGCTCATACATACTATAAACAAAATCTGTCAGGTTCTTTTCTTCAAGACGCGCAAGAATCTTGTTAGCAGTAGTCCCCTTGTAGGCGGCATACTGTTCCATCAGAAAACTGAAAAATTCCATTTCTTTTGCCATCAGCACCTCTGGATATAAATGGAATTGCGAGGATCACCCGTTCTTTGTTCAGCTTCCCACATGTCGAAAATACCGAAGCAGCTAAAGTCCCACATCTGAAGTTCAGGATTACTCAACATCTCGTACGTCTTCGAGAACATGAATTTTTTGTATGCGTCCATGGCAGAATAGCCATACTTCTGGCTAATCATCTGCGAGACTTCGCGATCGTAGTAATCGAGAATGAATGGTAGGACTTTGTTCATTTAGTTACCGCCTTAACAAATATAAGTTTTTGCAAAGCGAGTTCCGAGCGAAAAACATACTGGTCGCGAAGCTTCTGCGGCAAAAGTCTCTTGATTGTCTCCTCTTCATCATAAATTCCCGCAAAATAGAGCGAGATTACAGGCATCGTCTTGTCATTTGCCACAGGTCCAATAATGAGATCATAATCGTTTGGAACATTCTCGTTCTTTCTATTTGCCGAAACAAAACGGAGCCAATCCACATCAGCCTGTTGGAACCGCAAGCATTTCAGGCCTGACAAATCTTGATTGTCGAATTCAAAAATAGATACGGTCGGCCTACCCGAGCCTTTCCGTTTAACGGTCAATTCAGACCAGTTTTGAGCCTGCTCGCTACTAGAGGTCAGATAGAAACCCGTTCCAAAATCCAGCTTTCTGTCCGAAACAAGAATTTCGGGCTTGGATACCGCAATGTTGCTACCGTGATAAAGTTTCATATTAGACCTCTAAGATAAAAAAGATACAATTATTCTTCCATATTCGCAATATAGTTCGCAAGAAACGGCTCGCTCATCATCAGTTTATCCCTTTTCTATAAATTCTTTCGCAATTACGTCAAGGGGCTTACGGAGATCTTCAAAGGAAACATTAAGATCTAGATTTTTCACACTTATCTGATTTCCGCTCATACTATAATTTTTATCAAGGGTAATTGCAGCATCAGTTTTTGCATACAGTAGCATACCAGAAACAACTATGCCTGTTTCTCGCATTTCCCAAGCCTTATTTTTCACATAGGCAAAAATCTGATAGAGATGACCGGAACGAATGGTTTCCACATCTCGATTAGATTGCATTTCTTGCCCGTAATACTTAGCATCAATAATTAAAATTTTCGAATTTCGCCGTAGTGTTATATCCGTTTTCATTGTAGGCAAAAGATCTATTTCCGAGCCATAATCTAATTGCCACTCGATATGGGACGCATTGACCAAAAAAGAAGAAGAATACTCTTGCCTAAAAAATTCAAACACAAACTTTTCGTATAAATCACTTAATTTCCGTTCTTCGTAGAAACTTTTTCCTAAATTCGTTCCCCCTCCCTCTGTTTGTATTTTTCTCAAATAAAGCCAATGACAGACGTATACAAGCATCTTATAAGTCTGATTGTTACGATTAAATCTTTTATTCCAATCAACCAAATGCAAATCTATCGGTTGAACCTTCATAAAATTTCCCATCAATTTACGAAGATTCGTCTTCCTTTCCAAATCAACATCACGCAGGGAGTTAAGATAAACGCAAGTTGTTTTGACAATGCGGTTAAACTCTATGTTTTCCGTAAATTCATCAAACGTGCATACAATTTTTCGCTTTAGCAAAGTTCCACTTTTGAGCGTTTCAGACACATTCAGACGCCCATGAGGAGAAGAAAGTCCATCTGAAGTTTCTTCGTATCCGCGAAGCAGTCCTTGCTTGACTAAAGAGCGCAATCCAAGAATCAGTATTTCAGCAAATAAATTTTCAATATTGTCAAACGATTCGCTTGACAATTTTTTGAATACGCCCGTCCTAAGGCACTTAAACGCATAGGCAAGCATATAGTAAATATTCTTTATCGGGATTTTACTTGATTGCATTTCGAAGGGTTTCGCTCCATCGATCTACTTCCGGTTTATTGTCAAACCAATATTCCTTCAGGAGAGGAACAAGATCAAATTCCACAACGGCATCAAGCCACTTGGGATTTGTTTCAAATTCCGCACTTGTAAAATAACTATGCCCGATTGCAAACCCTTCACCGAGAGTTTCATCATCCGATATAGCATTATTCAAATCAACAATGACCTGAATCAGCTTATTTAAACGTTCATCTTGAACATTCTGTAAGATTTTTTTGAAACCTTCAGATTCAAACGCCGGTTTGACATCATAAAAAGAAAACCTCCTCCGCAAAGCATAATCAATCATCGCAATGCTTCGGTCAGCTGTATTCATCATACCGATAATGTAAATATTTGGCGGAACCGAAAATTCTTCATCTTTATACGGAAGCAAAACTTTTTCACCACGATAATCTTTTTCAATCATCATGAATAGTTCGCCAAAAATTTTGCTAACATTACCTCTATTTATTTCGTCAATGATGAAGAAATATTGTTTATCCGGTTCCTTTCTTGCTTCTTCACAGAAATTATAGAAAGAACCATAGCGAGGTTCAAAACCAAGACTATCTTCGCTAGGCCTATAGCCCACTATAAAATCTTCGTAGCTATAGCTCTGGTGAAATTGAATCAACTTGACGCGATCTTCATCTTTTTCACCCATAACTGAATACGCAAGCCGCTTTGCCATATACGTTTTTCCAACGCCAGGAGCTCCTTGCAGAATAATGTTCTTTTTTCTAAGCAACAGCTCTTTCAATGCATCATACTGTTCTTCATTCAAGAAGACATCTTTCAAGAAAGCCTCCCGAGAATAAAAATCATTCGACTCAGAAACAGTATCCACAACCGGCGGCATGTCTATATCATATTGTTCCATCAAATCCTTAACTGTATCCTTGAAGCGGGTTATGTTCGTAAGTGTTTTCATTGCAAACTTACCTTGTGTTTCGTAATCATGAACATCAACCCAATTAACTTTACAGCAATGGATATAGGAGTCTTTTCCTTTTTCGGCAAGGGACTCGTTATATTCATAACTTTCTTGAACAACGCCGCATGCAATTATCTTTTTCGTACCTCTTTTCGCAAAAACGATATCCCCAGGCATAATTTCTTTAGAAAGTTGCCAAAGACACAGAGTATCGTTCTTGCGCGAACTTTCTTGATCACCCCAGAAATCCCTAACTTTTGAACGAAGCACTTCGTAGTCATTGATGTTTTTCAAATCACCAATAGACCCCCATCCAACAGACATTACCCCATTGTTTTTATCATTTTCCCAATTCGAAGCATTCCTGCCAGGAGAATAAACCCAATATTGACGTTCACGTTTGTTTGAACTACCTAGACCTTTTTCTTCCGATTCATGAACATTTTCACCAAAAGTTTTATAAGCTTCGAAAGACAATTCCTGCAAACTACGCAATGTACTACGGTCACTATGAAGGAATTCTTTGATTTTCTGCATAACTTTTAAATAATCTTCCGCACCAAAACCACATTTGGGAGACGGCAAACTGACCACTATATCATCTGGTATTTTTTTTGATTTATAAATGTATGGTTCATTAAGGCTGTCAAGATTCAAATAGAAATTAGGGGCAATCCAATACAGACCCATTGTAATTTTGCCATAAGCATTGTACTTTAGCTTTAACGCAAGATTATAATATTCCGCAAAAGATTCTTCATTCTCTTGCGACTGATTGTCTTTGAAATTCATGGCATGATCAAACAAGCCCCACAGGACATCAAAATCCGTCTCATTTCTTTCATCTTTCGAACAATAAAAACGAGCATTAAATGGCATTACGGTGGGAATGCTGTCAAATGTGGACGGAAGATTCGACTGAACTCCAAAAATCTCTTTTATCCGCCCCATGATTTTCAATCGATTTGTTTCAAGCATTCTGTGCTTATTAAACAAGCCAAACACCGTGAAGGGATCCATGTCTTCTAAGGCCACACCATCCTGTTCAAATTCGGGCTTCTTAACATCTATCCCTTCAAAAATGGACTCAACCAATGCAGCCAATTCTTTACGTTTATCCTTGTAACCTAGAAGAATTTGAGCCAATTCTTCGTAAAACGGAACCCAATCAAATTGATTATCTGCCATAATTCAATCCTTTTTTCTTTAAATATACTTCAAATTTTCTCTATCAATTTTACATCAGGAAAGTAATTTCCTAGTAATGTTGCCACTTTTTCATACAATTCCTTGATAAGTGAACCATATTTTTCAACATCAAACATATCTAAACCGGAAAATTGCTTTGACGGAAATTTCAGAGAGCATGAATAGCGAACACGTTCCACTTTTCCATAATTGCTAATTATCGTAGGCCATGTTTTATACTCGCTACAACACCCAACAAGGAAAGACTTTATATTCTTAGCGCATTCTTCCGAGGTCCCGACAAGTTCATACAAAACCGGCATTTGCTTTCCATTAACTATAGATTCTTTTGAACTTGTATATATTGCCTTATACAATCGTCCATCGGTATATAGGATGTATTTTGCATAAACATCATCAACACTAGAATCTATCACAGGATGAATGCAACACTCAAATACAGATTTACCTTTAGGACGTTCCACCGGTTGCTTTGGATAATTTTCTGAACGTAGTTTTGATGATGGATTATCTTCGTCAAACAAGTTCCTTTTTACCCTTTTGATAAAATTTCTACATACGGTTAATGGATGCTCGGGAAAGAGTTCATCAAATCTTTTTTCCTCAGAAAGATTCATCAGATACTTTCTATTAAAATTCTTATCATAAGGATCTCTAGCCCAACCATTCAATTCAGTATCCGTTTCTTTATTACGAATCATTAATTCAAAAACTATTGAATCTCGAACACCCGTTACGCCAAATTCATCAAAGAATCCCTGCACGGCAAAAGCCTTTCCTTCTACAAGAATATGCATCAACATAAAATACTGCACCCCTGTACCGGAATTCTCGTGCAAATTCTTTATAATACTGTAAATAAAAGAAGCCTTATCAGATGATTTTCCTTCAACCTCAATAAGAGCCTGATTTTCATTGAGAGTTCGATGAATACCATCTATAACAGACTGCGGATTTTGGAAGGGCATCGTTTTATCAATATCAATTGGATAAATCTGTAACAGAACCAGAGCATTACTATTCTGCATCATAAATGATTCGCAATTTGCCGGATCTGTAGGACGGTTTCTTACGGGCTGAAAATCTTTGGGCAAATCAAGATATTTAAGAATATCTACACTTCCCATTGCTTCACCAAGAGAATCAAGCATCTTCTTTATTTCTGGAGCAGGAACCATAGAATAAGCGATTTCAAGAAAATACTTCGCATAGTCAGACAGCTTTTCGTCAAATAAAGACTTTCCGTATCGACATGCTATCGCAGCAATATCAGTATTCGGTCCAAATGGAATATCGTACTTCTGACAGATTTCCTTGATTTCTTCAACTTTAGGCCATTCAATCTTCTTTCCAGCCTTTTCCTCTATGTAAGCCATTTCTCCAGCAGCAGCTGTCGATTCCGTATCAAAATTCAAACTTAAGATAAAAGCCCCCATGGCCTCTACCCAAAGTGTTTTCTCGATGAAATAGTAGCCAATGTTCCTATAAAAACGAGCAAGGTCAGTTTTCTTGTATATAATCTCATATATTTTTTTTGTTGACTGCAAGAATCTATCCATATTTTTTTGCAGCTTATATGTTTCCGCATATTCAAACGCCAATGAAACATTCATCGGCTCCCATTGTTTCGCTTTGCCCAAAACAAGCCTAGCACTTTCTGCTCTATTCAAATCAATAAGAACGCTTCCGCAAATAGAAAATGCCGTGCCAATAGGGAGAAATACACCACGAATCGTTCGAGTGGGATGATATAATTCTTTATATAAAATTTCTTCAAACAAACTACTAAAATGTCTATATTCACTTACCGAATCATCTTGACATAGTCCTAAACTTATCATTTTTTCTAAGTCTTTAGTAATCGGCTCAATAATTGAAAGCGCCGTTTCATATTCTCCTTTCCGAACTTTCTCTTTAACCTCATCAAATTTTGAGTAGAAAGACTTGTTTATGTCTTGCTGTAATAACTTTGACCACTCCTCCTGCTCTCTTTCCGGCAACCTTTCAAAAATCATTCGACGAATTTCCTGAATAATTTCTGTTCCCAGTTGATGATTTCGATATTTTTCAACAGTCTGGAAAAGATAGGCGATATCAGCTTTATTATCACCAGTTAATCCAGCGGTTATTTCCGACATAATTGTTTCTAGTTTCATAATTGATACTCCTATCTTTAGGTTTCTTGCGTTATCGTCTATTTTTTTCCTTTCGGTAAGAATCGTAAAGCAAAAGGGAGCAAATGAATATTACGACACAAATGCTAACAACGAGAAACGTGTCAAGTCCAATGTACAAAATGAAGAAAATCCCCATGAAAACCATCAGAATTCGCACAATCCACTTCACGTATGTAAAATCGAGCATATCAAATCTCCTTAAGCATAAAAATATACTCTTTCCAAGAAAATAAGCAGATTCATTTTTTTTCGCATAAACACATATTCAATTTAATGTCAACGGAGCCTAATATTTTTTCTCAATTATAACATTCCAAAATGTTATAGTCGCTGAGAAATGTTATAAATAGTGAATTTAGCACGGAATTATGAGGAAAAACATCGATATTTCCCATATCCACGATGCAAACGATTTTGTGTTTTGGTTTACAAAGGCCCCCAATTAGTTGATCTCTCCTATAATATACATTCAATTAAATGTCAAAAATTGTCTTTTCTGAATAGAGTTGAAAAAAAATTGGATTTTTAAACTCTAGAAGGGGCGGGAATAAGCTAGGACGTTGCGGAGCGGCGCATGAGCCCCGCAGAAGGGGTAGCGAAAGACCCGGTCGGGCGGGTTCGACAGGAGATGCCCGCCTACGCGGGCATGACAATAAGGGTGGGACTGGGGCTGGAGCGAGGGGAAGGCATTCCCCTCCCCCATTTTTTTTTCGTCCGTTTGGAGTAGAAAAAACGGCGCTATGGCTCTATTTTTCCCTCAAAATTTGAGGGTTTTATGCAAGTTTCTCGTGTCAACAAGGTTTTTGCCCGGTTAGGGCGTTTTCAGATCAAATTTCGCTGGCTGATATTGCTGGCGACGGTTATTGTGACGGTTTTAGCGTGTCTCGGCTTGCCCCGGCTGCAAATGACGAGCAGCGAAGAGGAATGGTTTGATGACTGGGACAAGGTGAAGATTGACCAGGCGCACTTCAACGAAAAATTCGGTAGCGACGATGGCTACATGGTGATGGTCCGCGCAGACGACGTATTCGCGCCGGAGGTGTTGCAGGCAATCGACAGGCTTTCGCGCAGGCTCGAAAACGAGGTTCCGTACGCCGACCGCGTGGTTTCGCTGACGCACAATTTGTCAATTCCGGTTGCAAATGACGAAGGTTTCGAAGTCATCGATCCGTTCGAGGGCGGCATTCCCGACAACCCACAGGAACTAGAAGCGAAAAAGCGACTAATCCTTTCCCGCGAATCGCTCGTGAACAACATCGTTTCTGATGACGCAAAAGAAACATGGATTATTCTTGCGCTGAAATCATACGAGGGCGGCGTCAACTTCGGCAAAGACAGCATTGCGCCTTTTGCCCGCAACGTCATCTATTCCGACGAATTCAAGAGCGACAAGTTCGAGATGCTTCCGACGGGCATGAGCTACACAGAGATGGAAGAAAACGAAGTTATCTCGCGGGAATGTGCGATGCGTATCGGTTTCGGATTCCTAGTGATGCTCGTATGCCTTATCTTGTTTGTAAGGTCGCTGCGCGGCGTGGTGGTGCCCGCGATTGCAACGGTCGGCGGCATCGCCTCGGTGCTCGGCATCAACGCGTGGCTCGGTGTTGTCGGCGATGAAAGCATGGTCGCTCTCCCGGTGCTTTTGGGCATGGCGCTTTCGGTGGGTTATTCCATCCACTACATCAATTCATTCCGCATGCACTTTAGGCGCACGGGCAACCGCCGCGAATCCGTGATTTGTGCCGTCGAGGAGACGGGCTGGCCCATCCTCTTTACCGTCATTACCACGGTCGCATCGCTGATTTCGTTCCTGTTCGCAGGCATCCGCCCCATCCGTTGGATTGGCGGGATTTCGGCGGGCATCGTCACGATGGTTTACTTGTACGTCATCATCCTGATTCCGATTCTCATGAGCTTCGGCAAGAATGCTAAACCAGACCCGACGCAGGTAAAGTCGGCAGGGGCCACCAAGGCGGACATTCTCTTTGAATTTTTCGGACGCAAGGTTTGCAGACATAGCGGGATTGTCGCAGCGATTTCGGCAGCGGTGATGTTGCTGCAGATTCCGGGAATGATGCGTATCGACGTGAACATGGACTACACCGAGACCATGGGCGAAAAGATTCCCTTCGTGATGCGGCTCAAGGACATGCTCAGCGGAAAACTCGGAAGCCTTTACGACTTCAACGTGATGGTGGAATTCGAGGATGACGACGCACTTAAGGATCCCGCCAATATGAAACGCATCGAGCAACTCGAGCAGAAACTCGGCACGCTCCAGCTCACGAAAATTTCGGGCGACAAGCCGCGCGTGCAATCGGTAACGCGCCTCGTGAAAGAGATGAACCGCACGCTGAACGCCGACAGCATCGAATATTACAAGATTCCCGATGCGCAGGACATGCTCACGCAATTACTGTTCCTGTACGAAATATCGGACCCCGACGCACTCTTTGAACGCATGGATGAAAATTACAAGATGACTTACATCCACATAGAGCTTGCAGGCTATGACGCGAACAAAATCGTTGAGGATTTAGATTCAGCGAAAAGCTACGGCGCACAGATTTTCCCCGACGCAAAAGTCTCTGTCGTGGGAGAAGTCGTGAACTACGCCGAGATGAACGGCAAACTCGTTGGCGGTTTGTTGCGTTCGTTCGGAGGTTCGTTCGTGATTATCGCCATCATGATGATTCTTGCATTCGGGAGCATCAAGGCGGGCCTTATCGGGATGATTCCAAACGTCGCGCCCGTCCTCCTGATAGGCGGCGTCATGGGCTATTCGGGCATGCCACTCGACATGATAACGATGCTTGTAATGCCGATGATCTTGGGCATCGCCGTCGACGACACCATCCACATGAACAACCACATCAAATACGGCTTTGAACGCACGGGCAGCTACAGGCACGCGCTACTGCTCTCTTACCGCGAAATCGGAAAGACCATGGGCATGACCACGTTCATCCTTTGCGCGATGTTCTTCGTGTTCATCTTCAGTCCCATGGGCGCGCTCCACAACGTGGGTCTGCTCTCCATCGTGGGCCTAGGCGCCGCACTCCTTGCAGACTACACGCTCACCACCGCCCTCGTGTACCTGGCAAAACCATATGGGAAATAATATTACTATTTTGTTACACGGTAAGCTAAAAATTTTATGCAAGTTTCTCGTGTCAACAAGTTTTTTGCCCGATTAGGGTATTTTCAAATCAGATTTCGCTGGCTGGTATTGTCGGCAACGATCATCGTGACGGTTTTGGCATGCCTCGGACTACCCCGGCTAAAAATGACGAGCAGTGAAGAGGAATGGTTCGACGACTGGGACAAGGTGAAAATAGACCAGGCCCACTTCAACGAAAAATTTGGGAGCGACGATGTCTACATGGTAATGGTGCGCGCCAATGACGTGTTCGCGCCAGAGGTATTGCAAGCGATTGACCGACTTTCGAACAGACTTGAAAATGAAATGCCTTACGCCGACCGAGTGGTTTCACTAACGCACAACCTGTCTATCCCGGTTGCAAATGAAGAAGGTTTCGAGGTTATCGATCCGTTCAAAGACGGCATTCCCGATGATCCGCAGGAACTGGAAGCGAAAAAGCGGCTCATTCTTTCGCGCGAATCACTCGTGAACAACATCGTCTCGGACGATACAAAAGAAACCTGGATTATTCTCTCGCTAAAATCTTACAAGGATGGAAACGATTTCGGCAAAGACAGTATCGCACCTTTCGCCCGCGAAATCATCTATTCCGACGAATTCAAGAGCGACAAATTCGAGATGCTCCCGACTGGCATGAGCTACATCGGAATGGAACAACATGAAGTCATCTCGCGGGAATGCGTTGTCCGCATCGGCATCGGATTCCTGGTAATGCTTACAACTCTTATTTTATTCGTGAGATCATTCCAGGGAGTGGTAGTACCCGCGATCGCGACAGTTGGTGGAATCGCCTCGGTACTCGGTATCAATGCATGGCTCGGCTTTATCGGCGATACAAGCACGGTCACGCTTCCAGTGCTGTTGGGCATGGCACTTTCGGTAGGCTACTCTATTCACTACATCAACTCGTTCCGAAAGCATTTCAGGAGCAAAGGAAACCGCCGTAGATCCGTCATTCGCGCCATCGAAGAAACTGGTTGGCCCATTTTCTTTTCGGTCATTACCACAGTTGCATCACTGATTTCGTTCCTGTTCGCAGGCATCCGTTCTATCCGGTGGATTGGCGGAATTTCAGCGGGCATTGTCATGATGGTCTTTTTATATGTAATCATCTTGATACCGATTTTTTCAAGTTTCGGGAAAAATGCCAAACCAGATCCGACGCTGGTGAAATCGGCTGGTGCCACCAAGGCCGACCTTCTCTTCGAATTCTTCGGGAAAAAAGTTTGTAGTTACAGCAGAATTGTCGCAGCCATTTCGGCCGCAATAATCTTGTTGCAAATTCCAGGCGCAATGAGCATGGACGTGAATTTGGATTACACCAAGACGATGGGGTTAAAAATTCCCTACGTGAAAAGGCTTACGGATATGCTCAGCGGCAAAATCGGGAGCCTCTACGACTTCAACGTGATGGTAGAATTTGAAAACGACGATGCGCTCAAGGATCCCGCCAATATGAAACGCATCGAACAACTCGAACAGAAACTCGGCACACTCCAGCTTACCAAAATTTCTGGCGACAAGCCACGCGTACAATCGGTGACGCGACTCATAAAAGAGATGAACCGCACGCTGAACGCCGATAGCATCGAATACTATAAAATCCCTGATGCAAAGGACATGCTCACGCAGCAACTATTTTTGTACGAGATTTCTGATCCGGCCACACTTTTCGAGCGTATGGACGAATATTACAAGACAACCTACATACATATAGAACTAGCAGGCTACGATGCAAATAAAATCATAGAGGATCTGGATTCGACTAAAAGCTACGGTGCACAGATTTTCCCTGACGCAAAGGTTTCTGTCGTAGGCGAAGTTGTGAACTACGCAGAAATGAACAACAAACTCGTCGGCGGATTATTGCGCTCGCTCGGAGGTTCGTTCGTGATTATCGCCATCATGATGATTCTTGCGTTCGGGAGCATCAAGGCGGGCCTTATCGGAATGATTCCAAACATTGCACCCGTGTTTCTGATTGGCGGCGTTATGGGCTATTCGGGCATACCGCTCGACATGGTGACGATGATTGTGATGCCAATGGTCCTAGGCATTGCCGTCGACGACACCATCCACATGAACAACCACATCAAATACGGCTTTGAACGCACGGGCAGCTACAGGCTCTCTATTTTGCTTTCTTACCGAGAAATCGGAAAGACCATGGGCACGACCACCTTCATCCTTTGCGCGATGTTCTTCGTATTCATCTTCAGTCCCATGGGAGCGTTCCACAATGTGGGCCGACTCTCCATCGTAGGCCTAAGTGCCGCACTCATTGCAGACTACACGCTCACCACCGCCCTCGTGTACCTCACAAAACCGTACGGGAAAGGTTAATACTATCTTTATGGCATGAACGAGTCAGTTATACAAATTGTCCAAGGTCTTGCCATTCCATTTTTAGGAACGGTTCTCGGAGCCGCCTGCGTCTTCTTTATGAAGAAGCAGATGGGACAAAACCTCAAGCGCGGACTCTTGTCATTTGCAGCGGGTGTCATGGTGGCGGCCTCCGTCTGGAGCCTGCTTCTGCCCGCCATCAGCGCCAGCGAATCCATGGGCAAACTCGCTTTCATCCCAGCGACGGTCGGATTCTGGGCAGGAATCCTTTTCCTGTTTATCTTGGATAAGATTACGCCGCACTTGCATCTGGGCAGCACGACCCCCGAAGGCCCCAAGGCAAAGCTCAAGCGCACGACCATGCTCACGCTTGCAGTGACCTTGCACAACCTGCCCGAGGGTATGGCCGTCGGCATCGTTTTCGCAGGCTGGCTTTCAGGGAATGTCGCCATCACGCTTTCGGGCGCATTTGCACTCGCAATAGGCATTGCCATCCAGAACTTTCCCGAAGGGGCCGTAGTTTCACTCCCGCTCCGTGCCGAAGGGGCATCTCGCAAGAAGGCTTTTGCTCTCGGTGCGCTTTCCGGAGCCGTAGAACCCATAGGTGCGTTAATTACGCTGCTTGCCGCCGAAGCTCTTTCGCCATTCATGCCCTACTTGCTTTCGCTTGCAGCAGGTGCCATGATTTATGTCGTAATCGAAGAAATGCTCCCCGAAGTCAGCGAAGGAGAGCATTTTGATGCAGGCACCATCCTTTTTGCCGTGGGTTTCACGCTCATGATGGTGCTCGACAGCGCTCTATAAAAAGAACAGCCACCCCGCTTTCGCAGGGTGGCCGAGCTGTTTTAGGATAAAAAGAGTTTAAACTAGTCTGCGATCGGTACGATGTAGTAAGCCGTTCCGGTGGTCACGTCCATTTCCTTGGAGACCTTGCCGCTAGCGATGTCGTAGCGGTAGATAGCGCCGCCCTTCTTGTCGGCATGGCCCAGGAGCACGCTCTTGCCGTCGGCATCCAGGTGAATAGACGGGGCAAACCACGGGATGGTCGGAGAAAGGTCCACTTTTTCGACAGTCTTCTTGTAAACATCGACAACCACAAACTGCCATTCGTAATTGTTGTAGTTGCTCGGGTCGGCAAAGCTGCCGAAGAATCCCATAAACTTGCCGTTACCCATGTAGGTGCCGCCCACCATCAGGTTGTTTTCGTTCGTTTTCTTGCCATCGTATTTGGCATCGTGCATGCGGAAAACCCAGTCCTTGTCAAAGTCGGTTTTACCCTTCTTGATGCGGATCCAGCCTTCCTTGTAACCTTCAACGTAGCAGTAAGAGGCATTGGAATAGAAGTAGATATCGCCCTTTTCATCGACAAAGGACATGGTGTTGTTCATGTCGTCCATGCCACCAACGGCTGCGACCTTGTCACTAAAAATGGCCTTTTCGACTTTGTCTGTCTTCACGTCGATAATCACCACGGAGGCGCGCGGGCCCGCGATGAATTTGTTGAAGTCAACGAACTGGCTCAAGGTTAGGAACATCTTGCCGTCGCGAATTACGGCGGAGCCCGGAACCGATGTCAAGGCACCGCTTTCTTCATCAATGTACTCGGAAAGATCGATGGTTGCCGTGGTCTTGAGCGTCGTGGGGTCAAGGGCGGTAATGGCGTCGCCCATGGACTGTTCCACGTACATCTTGTTTTCGTCAACGAACTTCATCATGATGGCGCGGGTGCCCTGGAACTTGGCCGTAGCAGAGGCCTTGGCTGGCATATTGCCGTCCTTGTCCAATTCGTAGCGCGAAAGGGTGCTGTTCATGGCATCATCAGTGGCGAGCACGTAAACGGAGCCGTTGAAGTACGCGACGCCACCTGCGTTCGGGGCTTCGATAAAGTCTTCGACAACCTTGGCCTGATCATCGGAAAGAGAGGCTGTTCCGACAAATTGAGAGGCGTCCATCATAAAGGAGAGCAGGTACTTGTCCCCCGAAGAAGAGCCGTTGTCATTAGCGGAACTGGAGCTGGAGTCGTCACCGCAGGCCGCGAGCATCAATGCGGAAGACATTGTCGCAGCAACGAGGCCCTTCGACAGGCTCAGGGACCTTGTATTATTTTTTTTGAAGAGGTTCATTTGGTTTCCTTTTTTGTTATAGTGTAAACTTGACTTTGGTTGCAAAGGCGCGGCCGGGCTTGGATTCACCATACTTGTCATACACCCGGACATCCATGAAGTTGCGAACTTCGAAATTCCAGGAGAGCGTGTTGGCGAGAATGGAGTATTCCACGCCTAAATCTTGGGTGAACGAGCTGGGAATGGTGCGGTCTTGCCTTTTGGAGACCTTCCAGGAGTAGTAATATTCATCGGTGTAGTTGGCAAGCCAGTAGAGCTTGAAAAAGTCATCTCGGTAAATCAGGTCGCCCACATGGAATTCTGCGCCGAAGTTCATGTAGAGCGTAGGAATATTCGGAACGGTCAGCCCCTTGGCGATTCCGTAGGCCAAATCCGCTTCGCGGCTTTCGGCTTCTTGCCTGGTGAGGTTGTAAGAAAGTGAAATGTATTCGTTCACATCGACTGCGGCGTCGATTTCAAAGCCAGTCGTCTTGGTGCCGACGCTGTTGTAATACGGGCGCGAAACCGATGCGTAGTTGTTCCAATAAATGCGGTCTTCCATGAGCATGTAGAACCAGTTGAATTCCAAATGCAATTTCAAGAGCAGCGGAATCTGCCGCATATCCAGTTCAGCACCTGCGGTAAAGTTGTCGGACTTTTCGGGCTTAATGTTCGGAGAACACTGCACATACATTCCGTCGCCAAAGATTTCTTCGCGGGTCGGAAAACGCAGGCTATGCTGGTAGCCTCCCTTGACGGCAAACTGTTCGATTACAGACAAATCGTCAATCACTTTGATGCGTAGATTTTCGCTGTAGCCGAAATCCTTATTTTCGGCATAGTCGTCTGTCAACTGCTGTATACGCTTTTCGCCGTCGTTGTCAGCCTTGATGGAGTAGTAATATCCCTTGACGCCCGCCACATTCTGGATTCGTTCGTTCCAGAAGTTATTTTCGAGAGAAAGCCCCGTTACAACGGAATGGCTGTGCCCGGGGAATCCGGCACTGTTAAGCGTCTGGCCTTTAGCGGCGCGCTTGTCTTCCGGATCTTGCGATTCATAACGGTACAAGCCACTCCACGTGAGAATGTGATTTTGCGTGAACGCGTAGTCAAAATTCCAGGGAGCTACAATCGTCTGGTTTTCGCGTTCGATATGCGACGCCCCACCCATAGAAATTTCGCCAAAGGCGGTATTCGCTTCGCGAACATTCTCTTTGTCCCAGCCGTAGTAATAAGTATGGCTAGTATCGATGACAGCCTCTTTACCGAAGGCGTAGCTGAACGAAAGCGCGGCCGAAAGCCCCTTGACAAACAAATTCGCCTTTTCGAGAGAAAGGTTCACGCCGTACGATTGCGCGTTGGAGTTCGCCTCTTCGATGCGGTGGGAATTCGACTGGATTTCTTTATCCATCGCGTTGTAAATCACGCCCAAAGTCGCCTTGTCAAAGAAATATTTTTCAAAAGAGACATACGGCAACACGTTGTAACTGTAATAACGGTCGTGATCTCGCGCTACAACCGTGTCCATGTAGGGCGTGGTGAATTCGTAATCGTTGTCGGAGTAGTTGTAATAGGCCGAAATTCCGGTGGCGATAGCGCGGCTCTTGGCAGAATCTGTCACCCACACGTACTTTGCGTCGAGCGAGGCCTTATGCGTGTTGAAACTCCCGAAGCTGTAAGAGCCCGTAATGGAACTCTTGGGCAAGTCATGCGTCACGATGTTGATGACACCGCCCATGCCGTCGGTCGCGAAGCGTTCGGGAACATAGCTCTTGTAAATTTCGATGCGGTCAATCTTGTCGATGGGAATATCGTTGACGGAGAAATTTCCGTTACCGTTATCGACAGGCACTCCATCGACAAGCACTTTCACATTTTTGCCTTCCATGCCGCGAATATTGATTTTACTTTCGCTACCCATGCCGCCCGATTGGCGGATTTTCACGCCCGAAGAGCGGTTCGTGGCATCTGCGATGGTGGCGCTGGAGCCCTGAAGTTCCGTGGCATCCATGACCTTGACCGATTCGGCCTTGGTTTTCTTGTCGACCGGAGCGGCTTCGTTGATTCCTTCGCCCTCGATTCCCATTTCGTCAAGTAGGGTCACGTCAGACTTCTTTTCCGGCGCACTTGCTGGGGTGCTTTCGCTTGTTGCTGATTCCTCGGCAAAAATATCGTCAAAATTCGTGATGTCGTCTTCGGCGTAGATGGAGGTTGCCAAAGTGAGTAAAATAATTGAAATAAATGCCCCAAATTTCATAGCCGCCCAAATTGAGAAAATGCAACAAAAAACATCTACTCCAAAAGGTTTAGCGAAAATCCGTTTGGAGTAGAAAAGAAGGTTTATTTTTCCAAAATTTGGTTCAGCCCATTTTGGGAGGAAAAACAATGAAAAAGAAATCTCTGCTCTCTTGGATTTTCCTGTTTGCCAAAAACAAGAAAAAATACTACATCGCAAGCATTTTCTTTGCGCTACTGCGCGTCGCTTGCGGAATCGCTCCTTACATCATTATCGCAAACATCGTACGCGAGCTGCTTTCGGGCGTGCGCGACTGGGATGTTTATCTAAAGGAATGCTTGGTTATTGCGGCATTCTGGTTCGGGAATGTCCTGTTCCACAGCATTTCGACGACGCTTTCGCATGTGGCAACTTTCAACGTGCTTGGCAATATCCGCAAGGACCTTTGCAACAAGCTATCGCGTGTGCCGCTGGGTTCTGTTCTCGACATGCCCTCGGGCGCTCTCAAGAACATCCTGGTAGAACGCATCGACAGCATGGAAACGACGCTTGCACACGTAGTCCCGGAATTTACCTCGAACCTGATTCTCCCAGTGCTCATGTTTGTCTACCTTTTCCATATCGATTGGCGCATGGGACTAGCCTCGCTTGGAACGCTCCCGATCGGTATGGTCGCCATGGCAGTCATGTTTGCCGGAGCGCAAAAATGGTTCGACAATTCTATCCAGAAAACAAAGGCATTGAACGACACCGCGGTTGAATACATTAACGGCATCGAAGTCATCAAGGCTTTCGGCAAGTCAAAATCGTCTTACGACAAGTTTGTTGTAGCAGCAAAAGAAGGGAGCGACTGTTTTGTCGAATGGATGCGCCGCTGCATTTGGCCGCACGCCCTTGCCATCACGGTCGCTCCTGCCACGCTATTGACGGTTCTGCCGTTCGGTGGTTACTTCTATTATAACGGTTCCATTACGGCCGTCGATTTTATCACCGTCATCATCGTTTCGGTGAGTATCATGATGCCGCTCCTCACCATCATGAGTTACAGCGACGACATCAGCAAGGCGGGCGTCATTTTCGGCGAAGTCGGTTCGGTGCTCGAAATGAAGGAACTAGATCGCCCCATAGTTGACTTGCACAAGCCGGCCGACAATTCCATTACGTTGAAAGACGTGCGCTTTAGCTATCATAAGGGAATCGAAGGCGAAGAAAAGAAGGAAATTCTCCACGGCATCAACATGGTTCTCCCCGAAGGGAGCTTTACCGCATTCGTGGGCCCGAGCGGTTCCGGCAAATCGACGATTGCACGCCTTATCGCCTCGCTGTGGGATGTTGACAGCGGCGACATCGAAATCGGTGGCGTGAACATCAGGGATCTTTCGCTCGAAGAATACAACCGCCGCGTCGCCTACGTTTCGCAGGATAACTTCCTGTTCGACATGTCTGTCCGCGAAAACATTCGGCTCGGGCGGCCTTCGGCATCCGATGCCGAAGTCGAAGAGGTGGCGCGCCAAAGCGGCTGCTACGAATTTATCATGAGTCTCGAAAACGGCTTCGACACGATTGTCGGCGGCTCGGGCGCCCACCTCTCCGGTGGCGAGCGCCAGCGCATCGCCATCGCCCGCGCGATGATGAAAAACGCCCCCATCGTCATTTTGGACGAAGCGACCGCCTACACCGACCCCGAAAACGAAGCCATCATCCAGAAATCCGTGGCAAAACTCGTGCAAGGCAAAACACTCATCGTCATAGCACACCGCCTTTCGACCGTCAAGGACGCCGACAAGCTCTACGTCATCAAGGACGGCAACATCGACAGCTGCGGCACGCACCAGGAACTGCTCGAAAAGGGCGGTCTGTACAAGTCCATGTGGCAGGCCCACATCAGTGCCAAGGATTCCGAGGAGGATGCATAAATGTTCGATACTCTCATCAAGTTCTTCAATTTCTGCAATGCAGAAAACCGCCACAAATTCTACGGCTCTATCATCGTGGGAATCTTCAATTCCTTCTTCATGGCACTCCGCATCGGTGCCATGGCCGTCATGTTGCAAGGCGTCATTCGCCATGTACAAGGCGAAGCGCCGTTTACCATGGATACTGTCAGGCTCGCGCTTGGAATCATGGTAGCAAGCCTTATCGGAGCAACCGTTACCAAGCGCATCATGAGCATGTGGCAAACCGAGGGCGGTTACCGCACTTGCGCCTCCAAGCGCATCGAAATCGCCGAACACCTGCGTTACCTGCCCATGGGCTACTTCAACAAGAACAGCCTCGGCTACATCACCTCCGTCACCACCAACACCATGGAACAGCTTGGCGATGTGGCAACACGCGTTGTCATGATGGTCACGCAGGGCATTCTCGACACCATTCTCATCATCGTGATGATTGCCTTTTTCGATTGGCGAATTGCGATTGTCGCAACCATCGGCTTTGCGATTTTCCAATTCATCAACACGCTCATGCGCATGAACGTCCGCGCCGTTTCTCACGAAAAAGTGGAATCCGACAGTAAGGTGGTCGAAAAGGTTCTCGAATACATCCAGGGAATCGCCGAAGTCAAGGCCTACAACATGACCGGCAAGCGTTCCAAGGAACTGAACGAGATTATTGACAGGAACACCAGCGCCAATATCGGCATGGAACTCAAATGCGTTCCGCTTTCAAACTTGCAGACTTTTGTCGCCAAGCTCACGGGCGTTGCCATCATGATGTTCTCGATACATTTCTACCTGAACGGCTCCATGGAACTTGCCAACTGCGCCGTCATGCTGGTGTGCTCCTTCATGCTCTTTGCGGCTCTGGAACTGGGCGGCAGTTACGCAGCGCTCCTCCGTGCAGTCGACATCTCGGTCAACCGCGCAAACGATATCTTGAACAAGCCCACCATGGACATCGATGGCGAAGACATTGCCCCCGCCAATCACGACATCAAGGCCGAAAGCATCGATTTCGCCTACGACAAGCGCAAGATTATCGACAACGTGACGCTTTCCATTCCCGAAAAGACGACCACGGCTATCGTGGGCCCGAGCGGTTCAGGCAAGACGACGCTTTGCCACTTGCTCTCTCGCTTCTGGGATGTAAACGCAGGTTCGGTGACATTGGGCGACCGCCGCGTGCAAGATTACAGCATGGATAGCCTCATGAAGAATTTCAGTTTCGTGTTCCAGAACGTGTATCTGTTCCGCGATACGATTGAAAACAACATCAAGTTCGGGAATCCGAGCGCCACGCACGAGCAAGTCGTAGAAGCCGCCAAGAAAGCCTGTTGCCACGACTTTATTGAAAAGCTCCCCGACAGTTACAATACGGTCATCGGCGAAGGCGGCGCAAGCCTCAGCGGCGGTGAACGCCAGCGCATCTCGATTGCACGCGCCATCATGAAGGATTCTCCGGTCATCATTCTGGACGAAGCGACCGCGAACGTGGACCCGGAAAACGAACGCGACTTGATGCTTGCCATTCAGGAGCTGACCCGCGAAAAGACCGTCATCATGATCGCGCATCGCTTAAAAACCGTGCGCCACGCTGACCAGATTATCGTCTTAGACAAGGGCCGCATCGTGGAACAGGGCAAGCACGAAGAACTCGTGAAGAACGGCGGAATCTACGCCCGATTCATTGATTCTCGCCGCGAAGCCGTCAGCTGGAAACTGTAATGCAGATTCAGCTTTCGGACCACTTCACCTACGGGAGGCTGCTTCGCTTCGTCTTTCCGTCTATCTTGACAATGTTTTTTACCACCATCTACAGCATTGTCGATGCCGCATTTGTCTCGAACTTTGTCGGAAAGACTTCTTTTGCCGCCGTAAACCTCGTCATGCCTGTCCTTATGCTTATTGTCGCTCCCGGCGTGATGATGGGGGCCGGCGGCAGCGCGCTCGTCGCAAAATTCCTCGGCGAAGGCGATAAAGAAAAAGCGAACAAGGCGTTTTCAACAATCGTGTATGCGACAATCGCTTACGGAATTACCGCAAGTATCACGGCATCCTATTTTATGGAAGGATTAACCGCATTTCTGGGTGCCGACAGCGAGTTCCTTTCACAGGCGACCCGTTACGGGCGCATTGCTGCCCTTGGCGGGATTGCCTTCGTGTTGCAGCATCTCTTTTACTGTTTCATGGTTGTAGCAGAAAAGCCTAAGCTGGGTTTTGCGCTTACAGTTTTAGCGGGCATCACAAACATTGTACTGGACTTGTTGTTCATTGTCGTTTTGGAATGGGGCATTTCCGGAGCGGCCTTGGCGACCGTTATCGGACAGTCCGTCGGAGGATTCTCCCCGTTCGTATTTTTCCTATTACGAAACAAGACTCCCCTCCGAATCGTGAAACCCGTTTTCGATGGCCACGCGTTGTCAAAAGCCATGTCGAACGGAGTTTCCGAGCTGGTTACAAATATCGCCATGTCCATCGTAAGCATGCTCTACAATTTTCAGCTCATCAGAATTGCCGGAGATACGGGCGTTGCCGCCTATGGGGCAATCATGTATGTAAGCTACATTTTTTCGACATTCTTTACGGGCTATTCGTTTGGACGTGCTCCCATCATAAGCTACCATTACGGAGCCCGCAACACAAGCGAACTCAAAAATCTATTCCGTATGGATTGCGTGATTGTCGCGGTTGCGGGTGTCGTGCTCACCGCCTCGTCAGAAGCGTTGGCGTTACCTTTGGCAAAAATTTTCGGCGGCTACGATCCAAATTTGTTCGAAATGATTCGACACGGCATCGTCATCTATTCATTCGCTTACTTGCTGATGGGCGCGAACTATGCAGGTTCCTCGTTCTTTACGGCCCTGAACAACGGCCTAGTTTCGGCTCTCATTTCGTTCTTGCGGACATTCGTGTTCGAAATCATCGCCGTGCTTGCGCTCCCCATTTTCTTCGGGCTTGACGGCATCTGGAGTTCGTGCGCTGTCGCTGAAATCGCCTCGTTTGCGGTTACTGCAATCTGCGTCGTGGCCTTCCGTAAAAAATATGGCTACTGTTGATTTAATATTCATGCAAAATTCTGCATTTAAATCATGGACAAGAATGTCATTGCGATTGGTTATGCGATAGCGGCGGCCGCATTTTATGCACTGAATGTTCCCTGCTCCAAAATGCTGCTGGCCCACATTTCGCCTGTGTTCATGGCGGGGCTGCTCTATATTGGCGCGGGGCTCGGCATCGGCATCCTCTACCTGTTCCATGTCAGGCGCGAGCCTCAATCGGAACGGCTCTGCAAAAAAGATTTCCCCTACACGCTAGGCATGGTCCTGCTCGACATCGCAGCGCCCATATTGCTCATGTTCGGCGTCAAGTACGGAACATCCAGCAACGCATCGCTGCTCGGGAACTTCGAAATCGTCGCGACAACGCTGATTGCGCTGTTCATCTTTAGAGAAAAGGTGTCTACGCGTTTGTGGATTGCGATTTTATTTATAACGATATCCAGTTTCATTCTCTCGTTCGAAAATGCCGATGGATTCAATTTCTCGATCGGTTCCATTTTCGTTCTCGGAGCGACCATCTGCTGGGGGCTAGAAAACAACTGCACCCGCAAAATTTCGGACGGTAGTGTCAAGGGTTTTTCGCAAAAATAGTTTGTTCCAACATCAGATCTAGG